>JAQTZX010000111.1 GCA_028687525.1 Candidatus Omnitrophota bacterium | reverse complement strand
CACGCTAAACCTCACCCACCCACTATGCGCGGCTATTTCCTGGACGTTTTCGTCAAAAAACTGCCCGTTGGTGTATATGCGCGTTTTGATATTATACGCCTGCGCTTTCTTCATGATTGCGAGTACCGTCTCCTTCGATGTAAACGGTTCCAGTCCTCCTGAAATCCATATTTGTTTAACGCCTTTTTTCGCAAATTCTTCAACTATCTGCTCTGCCCGCTCCGGCGTCAAAGGCATTCTCCCGAATCTTTCCATATCATAATACATCTTCGGCTTCTCGCTGTCGCACTTGTTGTAGCAGAAAACGCAGTTATAACAACAAGCGATGCCGGGGTGGATCTCAACAATAGAAGGACAAACCGGCTCTCCGCTGAGAAACGCTTCGACAAATGCCCGGTTGTTCAATAATTGTGCAAGATCATTCGCCACAACCGGCATCCCGCTGTCGGCAATAAGCGATTGCTGGAGTTCGGGAGAGTATTTAATAAACCGGTACGCGCTTAACAGTTCTTCTTTCGAGATATCCAGCTCCCTCATTAAATCCCCGGCTTTTTTCTCGGGATTACTTGCCAGCCGCTTTTTAATACTAAATACCAAGTCAAAGATCGTATGCCGGGGAACAATGTTCTCCTGAACAACAATTTTTTCTTCGTTTTCCGCCGCAGACCTTACATAATCCCGGGTGCCGCCTTCTTCACGATCTTCGACGTCACTCAGAAACTTCTCATCCACCCCGTACATACCCGCGAAATAGCGAAACAGGGCTATCCCAATCGAAGCGCCGAACACAACTGAGAAATTCAATCCCACCAATAGAGCGAGCTCTTCAACAGTTCCGGAAGAATACCAGTTAGAAAGAAAAACCTGATAAAAAGCCCCGTGGATCATTCCAATCACTCCGCCATTGGTCAGAAGGCGGTCTGATTCAGCCTGGTTTATCACTAACCCGGATATCGCTCCCGAGGACAAAATAACAGCCAGCACTATGAACACGACCGGCCATGAAGCTACGAATTCAAGGCCTGAGATATCAATACCAATAACGACAAATTCCCGAATGATCATTGCAGCAAAACTAGTGGCCATTCCCGTTAAAATCCATACCGCTTTCTGACGGTTCAGCGCACTTAAAGACGTCTTTCGCATAAGCCTTTTGAAAGAGTAATAAGAGACAACCGCGACCAGTAAAGAATAAAATAATGATACCCAGTAGTACCAGGAGAAAACATCCGTAAGTAAATCAGCCAGCGCGCCCAGGAAAGCATTAAAAAGAAAAACATCCATAAGCCCTAACGCGTCTACCCCGAAAAGCGCGGCTGTTTCGAAAATAAACCCTGCAACCAAAACCGTAGCAAACAGCAGGCCAGTCGCGGATAATAACTGCGCCAATCTAAAGGATTCTCCTCCGTCATAATAGCTTGGGGCAGCAGTCGATTCCCTGTCCGACTGTCCCTTGATATACCGGACAAGGTTGCCGATGCTCCAGCCAAGCACAAATGCGGCCGGGACAAACCAAATATACGCCCACATTTGCTCTAAAGGATAGTAATTCATCACGGATGCCGTGAACGTCCAGCTGATTATTGCCGCCCAGATAAGAGCCGACTTATACATACGGGCTTCGAGCAGCATGGAGAAGAAATATCTCTTGAATAAGTCCCCAACATCGTTGCGCGCCATAAAAGCCTCGGACCTTCCGTCCTTTATGGAATTCAGCGCGTCCTGCGCCCATAAAGCAAAATCGCGATCGGATAACCTAACCGGCTGCAGGCTGGGCGACCAGGGATATCCCACTGAAGTATCTCTCCCGTTAAAGTATCCCGGGATAAAGCCGATAAGCACAATGCCCCAGAACAAAATATCTCCCGGCATAACGGCAAGCGTCATCACGATAACCGCGAAAAGCACCCCTATCCCCTTACGGGCATGAAATACTTTCCCCGTGATTTCTCCGAGAGAAGCAATGACGGCAACCAATATCGCTGCATTGATAAAATTATCGACCAAATTTTCGGCTTTTCCCAGACCTATTAATTCTGAGAGGCTTTTATTGAACAAATCGAAAAAGAAATCCGGAGCTGCCGAGGCGGGAATTACTACGATCGCAGACACAAACAACAAAAACAGTAAAACAACGCTGAATCTCTTCACGGGAGGAGCGCGGATTACGGCGTTACTGAGATACCGCCTGGATACGGAAATAAAATCTGACGGAACAATTATACCAACGGCTTTTTCTCCTCCATCCCGATTAAACCGGTCATTCCATTCTCCTTCAACGCGCAGCTGCTCCCTTTGAAAATCTTCGATCATTTTCCGGGCGCTCAAGACGAATACGCCGAAACCGGCGGGGAAGCCGATCATCGCGGCGACTACCCGTCCCATATCGTCGGCCGGCACAAATCCAAACATAAGCATCCCGCCTATCAGAGTGATGTAAACAACAACCCTGGGGAACATAACCGGATAAAAACCTGTTGCCAGGAACATTCTCCAGAACAGCCACGAAAAGATCAATGCCGACGCGAGATAAATAGCCTCAAGCTCAGCGCCTAAAACCAGCGAAAGCAGGATTCCCGCCCCGAGAGCGTACGAATATGCCCTGTTTCCGCCGTCTATGTCAGAGGCCTTCAATGCTTCCACCATGCCTGTAAATTCAGAATAATTCTCCAGGTCTACGGCGATAAAATCCGCATTCAAAGCCACAGTCCCAAACTTTTCGGAATCCTTTAAAAATTTAGTTACGATCTCCATATTCTTCCCGTGTAATTCCCCTATCAACTCCTCATTCTCTCTCAAATATTTTTCGTAGATGAAAACTCCAGTGGCATTCAAATCATCCTTAATCTTTACCAGTTTCTCTACTTCCTTTTCTATCCGCAGTTTCTTTTCTTCTGCGGATTCAAATTCGGATTTTTCCGTAAGTTTTTCCGCTGCGAAATATGTTTTTATGTAGGGAGTCGAGCGTTTTAACTCTCTAAGATAATCAAAATTAAAAGCCCCCGCAAAAACCTGGTTCTCCAACCCAAACCGCTCCACCTGGGCTTTGATTTCATCCAGGAAAAGCCTCTGATAGTCTTCATATTTATTATACTCTTGATTCATTCCTTTATTATATTTGTATGTCGGCCAGTCTTTCAGATCCAGATAAACGGTTAAGTTATTATCATGGATCACTTCCAGCATTTCGGCTATATCCAGGAGTTTATATTCCATTGAAGGTTCGAGTTTCGCTTTTAGTTGCTCGAACGTATAATCATAGACGCATTTCTCATCAATTGTGTCCCAGTAAGCCGTTAACTTTTTATCGCTGGTCATCTGAACATCGACCTCAAAGATCGTGAATCCCAGGCCGATCATTTCCTGCAGTTCTTCCTGGGATTTTACGCCGTGCGCGATACGCCGGGCTCTAATGCCGCCGTCAAAACTACTCTCTATCCTGGCCGCGCCTCTGGGGAATGCTACCGCTATTACTGCCGAAGAAAATGTCTTTACGGGATTATATCCTGCCGGGGATTCGGCAACCATATGTTCGTTTAATCTCAAATTCACATCCCCCCCGTTTGAGAAAAGAACGGCGTCTCTCGCACCCTGTGATACCGCGAATTCAGCGGCCTGCCTGATGGTAACGCCGACTCCCTCTTTTCTATTTCCCGAAAGAGACAATACCTGCAATTCTCCCCTATCATTCAAAGCTAATAAATCATGCGAATACTTACCCTGCAGTTGGCGGTGATCGGGAAACTCACCGGGAGAATCGAATTCCCGTTCCGCAGGATCAAACACCATGCCGTCCCTCACTATCTGCTGGCCATACATAGCAAGCAAAACATCCGAGGTAACATCCTTACTGTCTAAATATACCTTGTCGCTGATGCCGGCCATATCCTTAAGCAATCTCAATCGTTCTATAGCCGTCTTGCCGTTCTTATACACCACTAAACACGTATACGTCCGCTCTTTTCCCGCATGGACGGCAAAGCCGTTCCTATTGAATTCTCCGCGCCGGTGATATATCCTGCCGCCCTGGAAGATGATAACATGATCGTTGATATACGGATTGCACTGCGGGATAACGAGATAATCCCGGTCGCCGATTTCTGCACGCATGGAATCAATGTGTATATCGACATCCGGGAACGGCAAGACGCCATCCCAGGGAAGATCGTTGATATAGGTAGTCATGGAGGGATCCGCATGATTGAGATTGACTCTATCGTTATATCTGGCGTCTACGCTCACTAATATCTCCGTTTGAGACAAAGGCACGGAGGCGGAGAATTGGAGTACTTGTTTTTTCTGTATCGCAGAAAGAATATTAAACCAAAAATCGGTACCGGTAATGCCGTTATCCAAGGACGGGGAGATAATCTTCAGGTAGGCATTAAGAACTTCGGGGGTTTCTTTTAAAGTTTCTCTTAATTGTTCGATTACATTGAACTGGACGATGGCCTCAGACTGGCCGCGCACAATCAAATGCCGCAGACCATGATAAAGGAAGAAAGGCAAGGAAAGGGAAAGTTCTCCCGCGTATGAGGCGGGAACGGCGTTCCATTCCGGAGGCGCGCGCATCGCTCTCCAGGAAAGGTACAATTCATTCCTCTGCACGTCAGCCTCGCAGACAACTCCTTCCCTACCGTGAATATTCAACTTGATTTCCCTATATTTATCATCCCCCAACCACGCCAAGACCTTTGTAAAATCATTCTTCATCATCATCTTTAGAGCGGAATCCATGGCTTTCCGCAAAACTGCGAGTTCATCTTCGTAAACGGAACCGGCTTCCCTTTTCACAGTAGAAAAGAATTCGTTCTTTCCGTTCACTCCGATTGTAATACGAACATCCGCTGCAGGAAAATTAACCGAGACGGCCTTTTCAGAATAAAGACATTCCGTACACCCGGTAATTTCCCGGACAAAATCGCCAATGGTTTTTGAAGACGCACAGCGATCTAAGAATCTCAAGAAAGACTTCTGGGCTCTCATGGCATAATCTAATTTTTCACCGTTATTTGTGACGTCACTCTGTCCTCCCTTGACAAACATCCTGTAAAACGCTTCTATAAAACGGAACCGCAGAATCTCTATTGCTAATCGAATCTCTTCCTCGCTCAGATTTTTATCTACAAAATTCTGATACTGCTTAAGTATTAACACCAGGTCATCGCTATTAAATTCGATTTCTCCCCGCTCAAGATCTTCTAAAACGAGATTGTTAAACACCTCAACCCTAAAGTCAAAACCTATCAAACCGAAATCAAA
>JAQTZX010000110.1 GCA_028687525.1 Candidatus Omnitrophota bacterium | reverse complement strand
CACCTATCCCGATAACGGGGCCACTCCTGCCGAAGTTATCGCTTATTCCGACAAAACCCTTTACGAAGCAAAAAAGAACGGAAAAAACAGGACCTGCAACTAACGTCTGCTGATTCCGGAGGGGAGTTTTCAGGCCGGAACAAGTTCCTGTTTCTCCTGCTGTTTCTGAGCCCCGAATTTCACGGACACGATTTTGGAAATCCCCGACTCCTGCATGGTGATACCGTACATCACATCGGCATTGGCGATGGTCTTTTTATTATGGGTCACCACGATAAATTGTGAATACCCTTTAAAATCCAACAGCATCCTGCCGAACCTGTCAACGTTCGATTCATCGAGCGCGGCGTCTATTTCATCAAGGATACAGAACGGAGCGGGTTTGACCTTGAATATGGCGAATATAAGCGCTATGGCAGCCATGGATTTTTCCCCTCCGGACAAAAGGAGCACATTCTGCAGTTTCTTCCCGGGAGGACGGCATATGATCTCGATGCCCGATTCCAAAGGATTCTGTTCATCAACCAGGAACAACTGCGCGTCTCCGCCGTTAAAAAGCAAACGGAAATAATTCTTAAACTCCTCGCGCACCCGCTCAAAAGTCTCCAGGAACATCTTCCGGGTATTACGGTTTATTTTCTGAATCACACTCTGCAGCGAGTCACGGGAAGTGACCAGATCATTCTGCTGCTGATTCAAAAAATCATACCGCTTTTTCAATTCTTCATATTCCTCAATAGCCACCAGGTTGACCGTGCCGTAAGATTCCAGCCGTTCTTTCAATTGCTTGATCTCCGGGGCCAGGATATCTTCACTTTCCCCGGGAACGGCAGCAACAGGCGGAGATTGTGTTTCCTCCTGCGCTTCCGGGGAAACAGTCTCTGCCGCGGGACGGCATTCCTCGGAAGGCAGGCCGGCCGCCGCCGGTTCTTTTATCCCGGTCTCCGCCGTAAGAGAAATTACGGACAAATCGACCTTATACGCCTGCATGATGCGGTCTCCGATACCAACAGCCTTAAAATCCACGTCTTTTTCCTTCATCTGCAGGCCGTAAATAGTATCCTTGTAAGCTCCGGCTGACTTCTTCTTTTCTTCAATGTTCCGGACAATATCCTCGATCCCCGAAGAAAGGTCCTGACACTTATTCCGGGCCTCCAGAAGTTTCTGCCGCTGGAGATGCGTTTCTTCAACCGTACGGACATTCGCATCTTCCAGACGGGCGATCTCCAGTTCAAAAGATTTCTCTTTATCAAAAGACTCCTGGACCTGTTTCTCAAGACCGGCAATATTCACCCTGTCCTGCTGGCAGGTCTCTTCCAGCGCCTTGAGCGTGCCTTGTTCCGAAGCCGCCCGTTTGTGCAGGGATTCCAGTTCCGCCTTGGTAGACGCGATAACCACGATCACTGTCTCTTTGGCATTGCCGGCCGCATCCACCTTTTCCTGTTCGGTATGCACAAGATTTTCCCGGGTCTTATGAAAATTTTCCAGTTCCGCGAGCGAACCGTGGGCTCCCGTCAATTTTTCTTTCAGCGAAACCAATTCCCCTTCGACATCGGAAAGCTCAAGAAAAATAACCTCTTCTTCATTCTTGATCTTGTCAAATTGTTCCTGTACCGTCTGAAGAACGGTCCTTCTATGGGCCAAAGCCATCTCCTGGTCTTTTTCTTTTTTCTGCAAATCGGTGAACGCCTGGATCAACGCTCCCACACGGCTTTCCGTGGTTGTTTTAACCGTACTCAAAGCCCGGATATTTTCTTCAACCTGCCCGATTTTTTCGTCTACATTCCGGGCATCGAGATCAATGGGCTTCGCCTCTCCGGCACGTTTGCAGTTGAAACCCTGCATCCCCTGTATCTCCGGGACCGCTTCCGGACCGGTTTCCGCAAATTTCACGATCAGGCCGCCGGCTTTACCGGGGAGAGGCTTATCCAGATAGATCAACGCGTTAAACATGGTATCTATCCCATCATACTGGACCTTCAACTGCTGGAGAAATTCTTTCTGCGACTGCAAAGTCAATTTCGCCCGCTGGAGGTCCTCCAACTCCGTTTTTATCCGATCCAAAGAAACGTTTTCCCTGTCGAGTTCCGTTTTTACATCGGCGGCCTGGCGGCTTAAATCGGCCAATACCGCTTCCACCTGGCGCAAATCTGTCAGCATAGCCTGAAGGTTACCCTCTATGCCCGATTTTTCCTCACAAACTTTCGCTTTTTCGATATCCAGGCGTTTCTTGCGCGCCATAAAAACCTGTTCTTTGGAAGTCAGATCAATGACCAGGTTTTTTGCCTGGCTCATCCTGGCTGCGGTTTCAAGAATATCCTTCTTTGCCCGGGAGATACCTTCCAGAGAAACACGGATGGATTCAACCAAAGAATGCAATTCCGCTTCCTTGGCATCCAGCAACGCGGTTTTTTCCCGGATATTATTCTCCACCAGGGAACGTTCCTCTTTCATCCCGCTTAGCTTCTCCTCGTCGATACTCAACCGGTTCCGCGCCTTGAGTATCTGTTCCCCTGTATATTTCCGGGAATCCCGCGCCTCGATGATGCGTTCCCGGTTGAAATTAACCTGCTGTTTATTCCTTAGAATAAGATTCTCGCAATTCACTATTTCGCTCTGCAGGTCGGAAATTTTTTGTTCACAGCCCCTGAAATCTTCGTTGTACTGCATAAGTTTCGTTTCTTCTTCGGCGATATCGCCGAGCAAAGCCTCTTCTTCGGCGCGCGCCGCACACAGGGTCCCGGCCAGCGCTTCCTTTTCCTGAAGCAGCTTTTTTCTCTGCAAAACCGCCAGGCGCAATTCTTTGGATTTAAGCTCCTCAAACACCTCTTTATACCGGCGCGCCTTATTCGCCTGCCGTTCCAGGTGGGATATTGAACGCTTGACCTCTATAATAATATCGTTCAAACGAAGCAAATTCTGCTCGGTTTCGTCAAGCTTCCTGAGTGCTTCCCGTTTCTGCGATTTATACTTGGTAATCCCCGAAGCCTCATCGAATATCACCCGCCTGTCTTCCGGTTTCGAGCTCAAGATCAAATCGATCTTTCCCTGCGCGACAATGGAATAACTCTCCGCACCGATACCCGTGCCCATCAACAGATCCATGATATCCTTCAGACGAACCTGAGTCTTGTTCAACAGATATTCGTTCTCCCCCGAACGGAATATCCTGCGGGTGATGACCACATCGTCCTGTTCGAGAGGAAAATGACGTTTTTCGTTATCGAAGGTCAGGCTCACCTCCGCCATGCCGAGCGGCGGGTAATTATCCGTGCCGTTGAAAATGACATCCACCATCTGCGAGCCGCGCAAAGCCTTTTCGGACTGCTCCCCGAGCACCCAGCGGATCGAGTCGAAGATATTACTATTATGCACCACGATATCCTGGGCGATAAAATTATGGTTGCCTTCTATGGACAGATCATAAACCCATTTCTCCGAATAAACTTTTTTTATACTCACCACTTCATCCCAGTATATATCGGAATTCGTCAACGTTTTCAAATAATCAAAAATTGACTGCGCCAGGCCGTTCAACTGCCCATGTTCCGCTATCACGCTCAGGGCTTCCCGTAATCCCTGCCTGCTGGGAAGGCACCTGTCTTCGTAATAACTAACCAAACGGGGAGATATCTTCTTTAACCGTTTCACCTTAACCCCCGATAATTTTACCAGCATTCTAAAAACCTTGTTGACTTCCGGGATCAAATCCAGATTAGGATTAACGCCACTGCCGGACAGGAGCTTCATTGCATCCAATGCAAGTGATTTCTTACCCGCAAAATGTAAAAGCTCAGCCAATTTCCCGATGTTTTCCATACCATATACATAAACCGAGTAATAATCTCTTTTTATCTTTAACTTCGTGTTCGTTGCTGCCTTGCTTTTCTTCCTGATTACCGAAAATACCCCTAAACGCAGCAAGAGACTGCTTACGCCTTCAGCCAAAGCCTTGGAGGCGGTAGCATATTCAAAATAATTACCGCTGCCCTTCCTGTTCACGGAAACGTAACCATCCCCCTCAAAGAGCGCAGACAAGAACGAAGCTATTATTTCGCTGTCGCCGGAAAATATCTGCGGGGGTACCCTCTTCTCCCCTGAAGAACTTTCAATGCCGAACTCGAATGCCTTCTCCAAAAATTGACAGAGGGCCTGGGAAAAAATTATAACGTCCTTTGTCCCTTTTTTATAATCGAAACTTTTCGCTTCTACCCCGAACGATGCCCGGGCGCACCGGGTAAAATCATCGACCACCGCCGTATCCTCATTCACAAACCAAACCTGGCTGCCTTTAGTTGTACGTCCTTCCGCGAAAAGATAACCCAAAAATCTTGCCAGAGAATTATCCATATTCCGAGGCAGCGTAATCTCCCCGGAACTGCGGGATTTAAGTTTAGTGACAAAATCCGGAACAGAGGCTATATTGTTTCTCTGTAAAAGATCCATAAAATGGGAAACATTCATTGCTTGTCCGTCTAAAGCCGACTTTATCGCCTGATAATCCACACCCGAGGAATCCGACATTTCAGAAAGGCTTTTATACCGGGACTTAACGGAACGCAAAAATTCAGAAACATCTTCCGAATAGGCGACATACATGAGATCTTCCCGCTCGAAACGCCGTAATACGGAAAACAAATCCAGCACGCTGTTTGCTCTCTGCGGTTGCAGAGTGCGAGGCAGAGCTATCTTAACCCCGCATTGCAATTGTTCCGCGGTTAAAGAAATAAGTCCGGCATCCTTAATGCTGAAAAATGGATGATAATGCGTGGTGATCACTTCCCTGCCGCTCCTGGTATTGATCCGTAAAAGATATTCCGGTGCCGTGCGTTTCACAAAAGCGTATACTGGCTTCGGTTCGATTTTCAAGGTTTGAGGATTCAGAGAAAGGACCGATACATCCGGCGATCCGGCGTAAGCCACAGCGCCATCTTCCAAAACCTCCGTGCGCAATCCCTTTTCGAAAGCGGAATCCACGAGTTCTTTTATGGTCATCTGCGAACCATCCGCCAGGCATATACGGCTGGAGCCGGTGACACACTTTCCGCAGCCATTCGGGCCGACCACCGCGGTAATGCCGGGTTCGAAATTCAGGATTGTTTTGTTCATGAAGGATTTGAAACCGACTATCTCTAATTTTTTAAAAAACATGGGGACTCCTTTTTTATAATAATCATTGCGTTAAGTTCTCCATCCATCTGTCGATCTTTTCTTTTTGAAAACGCCACTGCCCGACGATCTTCACCGCGGGGATCTTGTGATGTTTAAGCCAGTCATAAATAGTCCTGCGGC
>JAQTZX010000109.1 GCA_028687525.1 Candidatus Omnitrophota bacterium | reverse complement strand
TTCGCTTCGCGGGCGTATACGGTTTGTCCGTTGACCCTGGATTACGGCTGGTTGCTGGATAACCTGGAACGGGTGAAAACAGGCTTAGTCGAGGATGGAACAGCGGTAGGATCCGGGATAGCCGCTTCCGTAAACCGGCTGAAGGATGCCGGCGCAAAGAGCAAAGTGGTTATCCTGCTTACAGACGGGCGCAACAATACGGGGGTTATTTCGCCGCTGACAGCCGCGGAAGCCGCCAAGGCGTTGAAAGTCAAGGTTTACACGATAGGCGCCGGTTCAAAAGGTCCTGTTCCTTATCCGGTCAGGGATTTTTTCGGCAATACGGTATATCAGCCCGTAGAGATAGATATCGATGAGGATACCTTGATAAAGATCGCGGATATGACCGGGGCAAAGTATTTTCGGGCCACCGACACCGAAAGCCTGCGCAAAATTTACAAAGAGATAAACGTACTTGAGAAGACGGTGATAGAAGAAAAGGGTTATTCTGAATATAATGAATTATTCGCCGTGTTTTTAGTTCCGGGTTTGCTGGTCTTATTGCTGGATATTGTTTTAGCCAACACTATTTTAAGAAAAATACCATGAGGTTTGCCGCGGTAAACTTTATTTTTGCGTTTTTTGTTATTCCCGCATTGGTGCTGTTTTATCTCTGGGCGGCCCGGTCACGCAAGTCGGCCCTGGAGAAATTTGCTCAAAAGGAACTGCTGGGTGATTTATTATCCGCTGTTGATTCCCGAAAGAGATTCCTGAAAACCGCCGTAACAGTCCTTTCCGTGTTTTTCGGCCTTTTTGCCTTGATGCGGCCGCAGTGGGGATTCCATTGGGAGGAGGTAAAACGCAAGGGCGTGGATATAGTAATAGCCTTAGATACGTCGAAAAGCATGCTCGCCGAGGATGTCAAACCCAATAGACTCCAGCGTTCAAAGTTGGCAATCAGGGATTTAGTGCGCAATCTCAAAGGGGACAGGATCGGCCTGATCGCTTTTTCCGGAAGCGCATTCCTGCAGTGCCCCCTGACCGTGGATTACGGGGGATTTTTACTTTCGCTTGATGATACCGGGATCAATACCATACCAAAGGGCGGCACTTCCATCACCAGCGCAATAAAAGAGGCGTTAAGGAGTTACGAGGGCGGCCGGAAGAAATATAAGGTATTGATTCTTATCACGGATGGCGAAGATCATGAAGGTGCTCCGTTACAGGCCGCCGAAGAAGCCAAAAAGGAAGGGATCAGTATATTCTGTATCGGGATAGGCACGGAGGAAGGTGAGCTTATTCCGGTTGTGGACGAATCCGGGCAGAAGGTGTTTCTCAAGGATGGGCAGGGCGCGGTGGTTAAATCCCGTCTCGATGAGAATAGTCTGCAAAAGATTGCCTTGGAGACCGGAGGCGTGTATGTAAGGGCTTCGAATGCCGAGTTTGGCCTGGATTTGATTTACAGGGAAAGAATTTCCAGGATGGAAAAAAGAGACCTGCAGGCTAAGATGAATAAACAGTATGAAGAAAGGTTCCGGGTATTCTTATGGCCGGCTTTACTTCTATTGGTAATCGAGCCGTTCATCAATGATAAAAAAGGCAAGGGAAAAGATTTATTGAAATGAGAAAATCGACACGTACCATGTTTATATTGCAGGTTGTGATTATTCCGGGAATTTTTTGTTCGTTTTCATTCGCGGAGGATGGATCCGGAATAGTGTCCCGGGCAAACAATCTCTACAGGCAAAAAAAATACGATGAGGCGATTAAATTGTACAACCAGGCTCAAATAAAATCCCCCGATTCCCCAGAGATCAATTATAATATAGGTACAGCGCAGTATAAAAAAGGAGAGTATGCTTCGGCAGTCGGTTTTTTCGAAAAAGCGACTTTCTCAAAGGATAAGGCTCTGGAGTCCAAAGCAAATTTCAATATCGCGAACTCAAAATATAAGCTGGGTAAAGTGAAGGAGAATACGGAGCTTGAGGAAACGGTAAGTTTATTGCGGCAATCGTTGGATTATTACAAAAGGGCGATAGACTTGAATCCCGCAGACCGGGATCCCAAGATCAACCATGAGTTGGTCGAAAGAGAGTTAAAAATGCTCCTGGATAAATTAAAACAGGAGCAGGATAAACAGGATAAACAAAAAGAAGAATCCGGGCAGCAGGATAAAAATTCCCAACAGTCCCAACAGTCCCAACAGGAGCAGGAGGATTCAGTCCGGGGACAAAAGGCGGAGGAGCGCGAGGCGGGAGAGCAAAAGGTTGAGGAGCAAGAGAAAGAAGCGGCGCAGGAAGCCGATCAAGCCGAAGATCGGGAAGAGGACGGCGGCCAGCGGGAGTCTGCGGGACACGCTTTGGAAGAGACGAAAGAAATGTCTCAAGAAGAAGCGAATATGCTTTTAGAGGGGTATCGGCAGGAAGAGAATTCATCGGGTAAATTGGAGGATACAAGAAAAGGCGCTGTCGGCAGGGTATTGAAGGACTGGTAATGCGCAGGTTGGAGAATAAGACCATGAGTTTAAAACGTTTAATCCTGAGTTCGGCCCTTACGTTTTGTGTGCTCGGTTCGGCGGCTTTATGTTTTGCCGAAGAGCTTGGTTTCGAAGTCTCGGTTGACCGGAGCAAGATTTCTTTGGGGAGTTCCCTGCAGTTGTCCTTGACTTTCGACGGCGCGCAGGATGTGGCGGCTCCGGATATCTCTTCGATCGACGGCTTTCAAGTGCGCTATTTAGGGCCTTCAACGAGGATGTCCATCGTTAATGGGAAAGTGTCAAGTTCAGTAACACACAATTATGTGCTTTTTTCCCTGAAAACCGGTAATTTTAAGATAGGGCCTTTTAAATTTGAATATAACGGGAATACCTATACCTCTAATCAACTCGGCGTAGAAGTGCTGAAAGGCCCGGCCGAAAATATCTCTCAACCGGACAGCCGGGCAGAGCCGCAGATAACGGATTTAAACGACAGGTTATTTGTGGTAATCCAGACAAAGGATAAAAGCGCTTATGTAAACGAGATTGTCCCGATAACCGTTAAATTGTATATAAATAATCTTGGCGTAAGGGATATACAGTACCCGGAATTCAGCCATGAAGGTTTTTCAGCAGGCGTATTCAACAAGCCCGCGCAGTACAAAGAGGTCTACAAGGGGATCAATTTCGATGTTGTGGAATTTAATACCTCGATTTTTGGCTTAAGGCCGGGAGAATTCAGGCTGGGTCCGGCCCATGTCAAATGTAATCTGATCACGCGCAAGCAGGCGGGCAGGAATTTCCCCTTTGGCGGTAACAATTCTTTTGATGCCGACATTTTCGGAGATTTTTTCGGCAGGTATGAAGCGCGTCCTCTGGATTTGCAATCCGGGGATATTCCGGTCACTGTTTTATCTCTGCCCGGAGAAAATAAACCCGGGGATTTTTCAGGTGCCCTGGGTAATTTTGATCTTGAAGCGGCAATTTCTCCGCTTGCGGTTAAGGTGGGGGATCCGGTTACCCTTACGATGGTTGTCAGCGGGGAAGGGAATTTCAGCACCGTCGGAGTCCCCCGATTTGAATCAGAGCAGGGTTTTAAGATATATGAGCCACAGGTAAAACAGGCCGGTAATCAAAAGAGCTTTGAGCGGATTATCATGCCGATGAACGAACAGATCAGGGAAATACCCCGGGTATCATTTTTCTTCTTTGATCCCCAAACCGGAGGGTACAAAACTATAACCCGCGGGCCGTTTCCGATAACAATAGTAAAACCCGATAAAGAGGAAGAAACTAAAATAATCGAAAATGAACAGCGTGCGGCCCCCGCCATTATTAAGGAAGAAAAGCTGGGAAGGGATATCGTTTATATTAAGGATAACCCCGGACGGTTAAGAAAAAAGGGCGGGTATCTTTATAAAAATAAAATATTTCTGGTTTCGCAGGCCGTTCCTTTGCTGATTTATCTGTTTACGGCCATAATTTACAGAAGGCAAAAAAGGTTTAAAACCGACTTAAAATACGCCCGTCAGCTTTTAGCCCCCCGGAAAGCACGGGCAGGTATCCGTCAGGCACAAAAATATCTGGATAAAACAAACGCGCAAAGATTCTACGATGCTTTGTTCGATACCATACAGGAATATCTGGGTGATAAGTTTCATTTACCGTCAAAAGGGATAACCGCGGGCATCATAGATGAACAGTTGAGGCAAAACGGGGTAGAAGAGGAAATTCTTGTTAAACTAAGGGCTATTTTCCGGGACTGCGATATGGTCAGATACGCTTCTTCGCAGTTAACCCGGGAAGACATGCGGAATTCTTTGAATAGTCTGGAAGAAGTGATTGACTATTTCCAAAGAAAGAAAATATGAAAATAAATAGCTCGAACAGCCCGTTAATCTTTTTTGCCGCGGTCCTGGTCATAATCGCGGGTTTTCACAATGTTTTGGCGCAAGGGGCGGGAGATAACGCGCCGGGTTCGCTTTTTTACCAGGCGGGTATTTCTTACCGGCAGGGGGAATACGACAGCGCTGTCCGGGATTATGAAAAAATTATCGATTCCGGTTTAGAAAGCGGGAATGTATATTATAATCTGGGCAACAGTTATTTCAAGAAAGGGGAGTTGGGTTTTGCTGTCTTAAACTATGAAAGGGCGGGTTGTTTTATCCCTAATGACAGTGATTTGAAATCCAATTACGAACTTACCCTGCATACGTTAAACTTAGAGCCCCGGCTTTTTGTAAACCGGCCGCAGAAGTCGGCCTATAGATTATTCGAAGCAATGACGGTGGACTCTTTAGCCGTTTTTATGTCCGGTATCTATACTGTTTTAATCCTGCTTTTTACCCTGAATCTATTCTTGGGCGGTTTAAAGAGGTTTTTTCGAACAACCGTTTTCATCCTGGTTGCGCTTTTTATTTTATCGGCTTTCGCTTTGAATGGAAGAATAAACTATCTTGATAAAAGCGCGGTTGTTATAGACAAGGAAGCGGATGTTAAATTCGAACCGCTGGAGAACGCGACTACTTATTTCAAGCTTGCCGAAGGCAGCAGGGTGGAGGTAATCGAAAAGGCGGGGAATTGGTATAAGCTGAAGCGGTTTGATGGAAAAGCGGGGTGGGTAAATAAAGGCGCCCTGGCTTTGATCGCCGGAAATTAGCTCCAGGGTAATCCGGCCGGCAGTGAAAAATGGGGACGGTTCTATTTTTTTTGTTCTCGACCGCGAGTCTGAAAAAAATAGAACCGTCCCCA
Organism: Candidatus Omnitrophota bacterium; assembly: GCA_028687525.1. GTDB lineage: Bacteria > Omnitrophota > Gorgyraeia > Gygaellales > Profunditerraquicolaceae > JAQTZX01. The sequence continues at coordinate 108 of JAQTZX010000109.1, read as the reverse complement.
GTAGTGTCCCAACATTACTCAAATAATACTAATTGGTTATGATTATCGTTTTTTTGCACAGCACAATCTGTATTGTTTAATAGACGGGGAAGAGATATTTTTTCAAAA
>JAQTZX010000108.1 GCA_028687525.1 Candidatus Omnitrophota bacterium | reverse complement strand
ATATCACCGTAATCCCTAAAAACACACTGATTTATTTGCCGTCCGGGGAAAGATACCCTCCAGGAGCAAAAGTTCCTTTTCCGGTTCCGATTGAAAATACAGTAAGGCGTGATATCTTGACTTGCAGATTTGTTGATTCTTACAAATTAAATCCTAACTTATCGGACATCATCCTCCATTGTCATAGGACCAATATCAGACTGCTTAAAAGGATTTTTCAGCACCCTGTCAAACTACTCCTTGAGCAATCATGGCATCTGCGACCTTAACAAATCCGGCGATATTAGCTCCTTTAACGTAATTAACATATTTGCCTTCTTTACCATAACGAACGCAATTTTCATGTATAGCTATCATGATATCATGAAGCTTTCTATCCACCTCTTCACGCGACCAAGATAATCTCATACTGTTTTGTGTCATTTCAAGCCCGGAAGTGGCAACCCCGCCGGCATTGGATGCTTTACCCGGAGCATAGAGTATTTTGGCCTTTTGAAATACACCTATTGCTTCGGGGGCAGAGGGCATGTTAGCTCCCTCGCCTACAGCAATACAGCCATTCTTTACCAAGGTTTTGGCATCTTCACCGGAAATCTCGTTCTGAGTTGCGGAAGGAAAAGCAACGTCGCACTTTACGCCCCACGGCTTCTTTTTTTCATAAAACTCACATCTGAATTCTTTTGCGCATTCTTTGATGCGCCCCCGACGGACATTTTTTAATTCCAACACGCATTTCAATTCTTTTTGGTCAATGCCGTCTTTGTCATAAATAAAACCGTCTGAATCCGAGAGTGTTACCACCTTTGCACCTAACTGTATTAATTTCCCGGCTGTATATTGAGCGACATTACCGGACCCGGACACCGCGCAAACCTTGCCCTTGAGCGAATCTCCCTGCGTCTTTAACATTTCTTCGACAAAATAAACACAGCCGTAACCTGTGGCTTCCGGACGAATAAGGCTGCCGCCCCAGCATAAACCTTTACCGGTTAGAACGCCGGTAAATTCATTTCTAAGTTTCTTGTATTGGCCGAACATATAGCCGATTTCACGCCCCCCTACTCCGATATCGCCGGCAGGGACATCAGTATCAGGACCAATGTGTCTAAAAAGTTCATTCATGAAACTTTGGCAAAATTTCATGACTTCATTATCTGATTTTCCTTTCGGGTCAAAATCTGATCCGCCCTTACCGCCGCCCATAGGAAGCGTGGTCAGGCTATTCTTTAATACCTGTTCAAAAGCAAGAAATTTAAGAATACTTAAGTTCACGCTCGGATGAAAACGGATACCGCCTTTATAAGGGCCTATAGCGCTATTCATTTCAATACGATACCCTTTGTTAATTTGTATCTCTCCCTTATCATCAAGCCAAGGCACACGAAACATTATTACTCTCTCCGGCTCGATCATTCTTTCAAGAATTTTTGCTTCACTGTATTTTGGATTTTCCCCGAGAAACAAATCCAGCGACTCTGCAACTTCCCTTACAGCCTGATGAAATTCCGGCTCATTCTGATTTTTACTTATAACCTGATTCATAAAATCTTCTATTCTTTTTGACATGGGTTTCTCCTTTTTTGAGCTGTTAGGCTACTAATGCCTGATTTTTAGGCATTTGAAGACCAAAAAAAAGACGTCCTCCAGGGAACCATATGGACGTCTTTGTCTATATTACTCCAACCGTGTTAAACTTCAAAATCAATCAGCAATCCGATTAAGAGGGTTTTTCAGCACCCTGTTAGTATAATTTATATCGTTTTTACTTTTCTGTCAATATTTATTTCCGATTTATTTCGATTTATTTGCCGTCCGGGAAAGATACCCGCCGGCGCAAAAGTTCCTTTTCCAGTTCCAGGGCCTTCTGCGGTTCTTCGTCGGCCAGATTCCGCGTTTCAGAAGGATCGATATTAAGATTATACAATTCCCGCTCTCCGCTTTCCAGGGAATAGATGAATTTCCAACCGTCGCTCGTGCGCAAAGACCGCTTGAAGCTGTATAAAAGATAATCCGTCTCCGAAAAAGCATCCAGTTTCAAAGATTCCCCGTGTACGAACGGGACCAGGCTTACTCCCCGCATCTGCTTTTCGGTTGTTTCCCCTACTCCGACCCCGAGCAAATCGAGCACCGTAGGCATAATATCTACGGTCCTGACCTGTTCCGGGATTATTTTTCCCTCTATCCCGGGGATTTTTATGATCAAGGGAACACGGATAAGTTCGTCGTAAAGACTGTACCCGTGGTCAAAACGCCGGTGCTCATAAAATTCGTTCCCCGAAGCGGAAGAAACCACAATAATAGTGTTGTCATACAACCCCATCCCGCGGAGCTCATCCAGGAACGCCCCGAGCTTCTTATCCGCCTCATATATCTTACCGTCATACCAGTCCTTCCAGAATTGCACGTCTTCTTCCGCGAGCGCAAGAGGCTTGTTTTCCAGGCTCTCATTGCGCAGCTGCCAGTATTCAGCGGGAGTCCCCCGGTATTTGCCCTTGTAGGAAGGATCTGCAAATTTATTTCTGAAATTCTTTTCATGCTTATACCGCCCGTGCACATCATATGCCTGTATGAAAAGAAAAACCTTTTCCCCGCGGTGTTTTTTCAGCCATTGCAGGGCCTTCGGAAAAACAAGGCTGAAACCGCCGAAGGCGGTTTTATCGTAATATACATCGAACCCCTGGCTGTAGCCGAATATCCCCTCAACGCCCGCATCTCCGGTAAAACCGGCGGTGGCATACCCGTCATTTTTCAACACCTGGGCCAGGGTAACCGTGCCCGGAGAAAGTTTCTGCAGGTTGGAATACACCTGTCTTTTCCCTCCGGTGAAACTGTATTTGTTCACGACTTTATGCTGTGAGGGATAGAGCGAAGTAAACCAGGACATAAAAACCGGCAGGGTCCAGCTTGAAGGACTTACCGCATTCCTGAACAGAACGCTCTCACGGGCAAAGGCATCGAGATTAGGCGCGGTATCGCGTTCGTACCCGTACAGTTTCAGATGGTTCGCTCCCAGCGGATCAAACCCGATGATTATCAGGTTGCATCCGCGGTAATCCACCAGTTCCCCCGGCGTTCTTTCCCTTTCGGAAAAAGAACGCAGGACCGCCAGGGCCCGCTCTTTGTCAAAATGCTCTTTGGGATAAAACAACTCTACACGAAACAACGTTTTCCTGTCCGCGGCATAGATGAACGCGCTGACGCCGCGGTAACGTATAAGCTCATCGACGCATGCTCCATACGTAAAACGCGGGGTGCTGTTCAGGATATATACGGGGACCGGGATTCCCCGGATCACCGTTTCGATAATCTCCGGTTTAAAAGCATCCGGACATTCAATGGTATTGGTGATCATCCCCGGGTACGGATTCGGCAGCCGCTTGAAAAGCGACTCCAGGACATAATTCCTTTCCTTGATATATGCGCGCGCATCCCCCTCCTCAAGAGCCGCGGTTATCTCGATTTTAACGACAACATCCCCTTTGCGTGCGAGCACCGTATGGGTAACCGAAGCCGGCAATTGCCGGCTGGTATTCTTTTCCAAACTGAAATCCCCGAGCCCCTGAAGGGAAAAACCGAATTCCGCGAAGACCTCATCCATGGTCTGGGCAAAAACACCGGTGGCCGCGCAGAAAAAAAACGCGGCACCGGCAATGAACGCGAAAAACATCCTTCTAACGGTCATGTTCGTATATCTCCGAGACTTCTTTGCCTTCCACGAAAGAAGGTATTGCCACACCCATCAGATGCATGATAGTCGGATATTCATCCGTCATACTAACGGGCTTTTCGATCGCATGGTTCTTCTTCACCCCCGGCCCCATGACCACGAACGGCGTCCATATCGCTTTGGTGGCCTCCGGGAGTATCGATTGTTTATACCCTGTTTCCCGGGCATCCGCGAACACGGTCAGGTCATTACCCATCTCCTCATTCCAGAAAAAACCCGGATTGTTGGCGATCACCAGATCTCCCACCCTGTCCATGGGAAGTTTCAATACCCCCGGCGCATCCTCCCATTTCACCGCCGCCGCCAAAGGCTTTTTGCCGTCTTTATCCTTCAAAGCCCGGAGCATTTTTATGACCCGCGCGCGCAGTTTCTCGTACTTCGGGCCGCTCGCGCGTTTCCATTCCCCGGCCAGGCCGTCCGGATGGATATACACGTGGCACATCTTGAGATAGATCACCCGGGAATTCTTCCAGTCGATGACCGGCTCGCCGGTTTTCTCATCGATGGAGAACTTCAACAAACCTTCTTTGGCAAACAGGTTATTCAACTGCACCTCCCTGTTCAAAGCCGCCATCCCGTGGTCGGATGAAAAGACCACCAGGGTATTCTCATCGGCATTCTTCAGGTATTCGCCAAGCACATCATCCACTTTTTTATACATGGACAGGACATCCTCCCACCGTTTTTCTCTTTCGGCGGCGCTGAAAGAAGCATACCGCATGCTCTGGGGATCGACAGCCCCCATCCACCAGCGGCTGCTCAACATCTGCCCGGGAGTATAGGTATCCTGTATGAACACATCCGGATTATACTGCTGAATGATAAAACCCGCCGCTTTTTTATGCCAGTCAAGGGACATATCCGACTCCTCGCGGAATGTCTCTCTATCCTCGGGAACATAGACGAGCTGGGCGGGGAAGTTATCCGCGAAATCAACCATCGGCCCGACTGCCTTGTTTATTTCATCCGCCGCCGAAGGAGGCTGTGCCACGAACCGGTTGAGGTTATTATAAAAACAGCGGATCCGCACGTCCCCGGAAGCGAGATCATTCCCGACACCCAGCTTAATAACTTTTATTTTGACATTCGAATCCACGCTCTCTTTCTGCCACTTCAATTGTGCCGGCAGCCAATCGCTCCAGTTCCCCCGGGACAGATCGGAAAAAATGCTTTTTTTATCGGAAGAAAAAACAATACGGTCATAGTTTATGGTATTGTCATCGGTAGTGTCGTATATATACAAAAACAACTTTTGCCCCCATCCTTCAATTTCCGCTTCCAACGGCTGGCTCTTCGAAACCGGCATATTCTCCCAGCCGGAAGCCTCTTTCAAATCGAAATACCTGGTCAGATCCGGGCCGAAAAAGAACAACCGCGCCGAACGGCCCTGCTTGCTGCGCCGCGCGTTCGCGTTGTTAGACTGAAAAACCAGGGGGTGAAAATCGGCGCCCCAGCCGCTCCACCTGCCTCTGATAGTGGTCCCCTGGTCGATCTCGGGAGGAGTGGACCCGGGGAGAGAAAGCAAAAACACCTTCTTGTTCTCTTTTTCCATGGTTACCCAGATAGGCGGGACCTTTTTCGCGACCGAGCTGAACCCCCCGATCGCCACCTTATCCAGCGGCCTGCCCACGACATGCATCGGGCCGTCGGCTACTCCGTGCGTCCTCGGATAGGCGCCGGTAAAAAGCGTGGCAAACATAACCGGCGTATGCGTGGGGAACACCGGGATACTGTATCCGTATGAACCGTTATCCA
>JAQTZX010000107.1 GCA_028687525.1 Candidatus Omnitrophota bacterium | reverse complement strand
CGCCTTGGTCCTGACTTTCCCGATTGCCTGTAATTCCTCAAGGTCCCTTAAAATTTTCCCGATCTCCGGCGACGGCTGCAGGCCGAATTCTTTGATAATATCATGCCCGTTAACCAGACGGCCGGGATTGACTTCCTTTTGCTTATAAAAATATTCCCGGATCAAAGCCCGCCCCGTGCGTTCGTGCCGGCCGCGCGATCTTTCAAGCGTCGGATACCCCCTGGTGGAACGCTGATCCGCCAGAGAAAGCAGGAGTATACTTGCCGCCTCCATTCCCGCATCACGGAAAAACCTGAATTTCGCGCGCGGCGTCACCACCGGATTAGTCACCAGATAGCCCGGCCTCAGATGCATAAAAATTATCTGCCGTACAAACCGCACCTCTTCATTGGCAAGCTTCATACGCGCTCCGATACCCCTGAACATCTGCGACCCCACCCGTTCATGCCCGTGAAATTGCACTTTTCCTTTTTCCACGCGCAGGGTTTCCGGTTTTCCTATATCATGCAACAGGGCCGCTAATTTCAATAGTTCGCGCCGGCGGCGGCCGGAAGATATTTCCTCATCCAGATACGCTCCGATCTCCGGCCTCTTCCCGAAACTCTTCATACACAGCTCCAGATGCCTGACCGTCTCCATGGTATGCCCCCATACATCCAAAGAATGATATTTCCCCTGTTTCATAGCCCGCATGGGCGCTATTTCGGGAAACAAAAGCTCCAGGATTCCGTTTTTATCGAGCCGGAGCAAGAAATCGTGAGTCCGTTGCGTTGACAAAATTTTAAAAAGTTCATCCCGTATCCGCTCCCAGGAAACAGAAACGATCTTTCCGCGTTTCGCACGGGCCAGTTTCAAAGTTTTATCCTCGATCCGAAATCCGAGCAACGCTGCAAAGCTGAACGCGCGCAGGATCCGCAGCGGATCCTCATCGAACCCGGATTTATGCACCAGACGGATGGTACGAGAGCGGATATCGCGGCGGCCTCCCCACGGATCGATAAGCGGGCCTACGGATGGTTTATTCGCCCGAAGCAAAGCCCCCAATTCCATCGCCATGCTGTTCACGGTAAAATCGCGGTGCAAAAGATCATCTTCAAGGTCTTTCCCGCGAAAATCGGTAAAATCAAAAGTATACACCTGCCGGCCTATTTGCTTCACCACCCGGCCGCACCCGTGTTCCTCATCCAGTACAACGAACCCCGCCCGTAAAACCCCGGCCGTTTCCCGGGCCAGCGCGATAGCTCCCCGTTTAAGGCAAAAATCTATATCGGGATTTTCTTTTTCCCGGTTCAGGAAGGAATCGCGGAGTATCCCGCCTACCAGATAGAGGGATATTTTTTTCTTCGCCGCGATATCGAGTATGGACTGCAGAAGCCGGCGGTTTTTGGATATCGATTCAGGAATGGCGTTCATTCAATAATATCGCTGATTTCGTTCTGATATTACAATTGATCAAAGAAACAAGCTGAACTCCCCGCTTTTTCCGCCTGTACCGGATTATCGCGGGTATAGGTAAGGATGCCGATATTCATTTCCCGGGATTAAACACATCCATTTGATTCAAAACCGCCTCTTCAACGAAAACGGGCGCCTGCGAACGTACCGATAACGCGATACTGTCGGAAGGACGGGCATCGATTATCTTTATCTTGCCGGTCTCGCTCTTGACGATTATTTTGGCGTGAAACGTGTTATCTTCCAGTTTATCGATTACTATCTTGTCAACAACGGCATCCATGCTCTGGATAACCGAACAAAGCAGATCGTGGGTAAGCGGACGGGGAGGATGAACCCCGCTTAGTCTCAGTTTGATCGCCGAGGCCTCGTTCAGGCCGATCACAATAGGCAAAAGACGGCTCCCGCCTTTTTCCTTCAGAACAATCAACTGGTCGTGCCTCTTTTCGTCAATGACTATCTTGTTCAATTCCATTTCGATCATATCCGGCTCCTCCGCGCTGGCTATCTGTCCCCGTCCCTTCTTCTTTCCCGTTTAATAATACCTTTCAGTTCATCCATGAACTGCCCCACATCCTTGAACTGCCGGTACACGGAAGCAAAGCGCACATAGGCCACCTCATCGAGTTCTTTCAATTTCTCCATCACCAGTTCTCCGATCTTCGAAGTAGGCACTTCCTTGCCTACTTTCTTCTGGATCGCGCGTTCAACCTGAACGATAACATCTTCCATCTTATCCATGCTGATCGGCCTTTTCTCACAAGCCTTCATGATCCCGGTCAGGACCTTTTTACGGTCGAACGGCTGGCGCCGGCCGTCTTTTTTGATCACCATGATGGACGGCTCTTCGATATACTCATAAGTAGTAAAACGTTTGCCGCAGCGCAGACATTCCCGCCTTCTTCTGATCGCGACTTCATCCTGCGTGGCGCGGGAATCGACAACTTTATCTTCCTTATAACTGCAAAAAGGGCATTTCATACCGCTTCATCAAAGATTAAAAACGGGGTTTTGTTATTTATCACTGCTCTTTATTTTTCTTACTCGAATACCTGCTTCCTTCAGGAAACGCATCGCCATTTCATCCGGATAGCCGTTTAAAATAATGATCTCCCTGATCCCGGAGTTAATGATCATCTTCGCGCATATAATACACGGCTGATTGGTGATATACAAAACGCTGTCCCTCACGCTGACGCCGTACAAAGAAGCCTGGATAATCGCGTTCTGCTCCGCGTGCAGGCCGCGGCACAATTCATGCCGCTGTCCGGAAGGTATTTTTAATTTCTCACGGAGACAGCCGATCTCCGAACAATGCCTGAGGCCGCTTGGCGCCCCGTTATAACCCGTAGCCAGCATGCGCTTGTCCTTGACCACCACCGCACCCACGTGCCGGCGGATACAAGTACTCCTCTGAGCGACCAAATAAGCTATTTGCATAAAATACTCATCCCAGCTGATCCGTTTTCCCGCCTGCTTTATTCCTGATTTTTTATTTTGGGTATCCGATATTCTCATTTTCCCAGCTCCGGATACAACGGGAACTTTTCAGTCAAGGCCACGACTTCTTTCTTTATCTCCCGCAGTTTATCTTCCTCATTCCGTGCAAGTATGGCGCTGTCTATAAAATCAACGATCATGTCGATTTCTTTCTCTTGTATTCCCCTGGTAGTAACGGCGGGGGTCCCCAGCCGCACGCCGCTGGCGGAAGCAGGCGGCAATTTGTCAAAAGGAACAAGATTCTTGTTTACCGTAATATTGACCCTTTCAAGCAGGGCGGAAGCCTCTTTGCCGGTAATATTCTTTGAGGTCAAATCAGCCAGCAGAAGGTGCGTATCTGTCCCTCCGCTCACAATGCGAAAACCTCTTTCCTGCAGGCCGGAAGCCATACGGCGGCAGTTTTTTACCACCTGTTCCTGATAAACCCTGAATTCTTCGCTCTTTGCCTCCTGAAAAGCAACGGCTTTAGCGGCAATAACATGCATCAAAGGACCGCCTTGTATCCCCGGGAAAACCAGGGAATCTATTTTTTTCCCGAATTCTTTCTTTGCCAGGATAAATCCTCCGCGCGGCCCGCGCAAAGTCTTATGAGTCGTGGAACTGACGATATCCGCATACGGCACAGGGGAAGGATGCAATCCCGCGGCCACCAGGCCGGCGATGTGCGCCATGTCCACGAAAAGATAACTGCCGGTTTTATCGCATATCTTCCGTAATCTCTCGAAATCGATCCGGCGGGGATACGCGGAAGCCCCCGCAAGTATCATCTTCGGTTTACATTCTTTTGCCATAGACTCAATCCGGTCGTAATCGATAGTCTCGGTATTCTTATCCACGCCGTACGGTGTGACGCTATAGAACATACCGGAAAAATTATGCGGAAGACCGTGGGAAAGATGACCGCCGCAGGCCAGATCCATGGCCATATAGGTGTCACGCGGCTGAAGAAGAGTGAAAAATACCGCCATGTTGGCCTGTGTGCCGGAATGCGGCTGTACATTAGCGTACTCCGCGCCAAAAAGGTCTTTCACACGCTGAACAGCCAAATGCTCGACCTCATCCACAAATTCACATCCTCCGTACCATCTCCGGTGCGGATATCCTTCCGCGTATTTATTGGTCAGCACCGACCCCTGAGCCTCGAGTACCTCCGGAGAAGTGAAATTCTCGGAAGCAATCAGCTCCAGGTTATCGCGCTGCCGCGAAAGCTCTTTCTTGATAGCCGCGTATATTTCCGGATCGAACTTCTTTAAATACTTCATCTTTTCTTACTCCTTATCATATGTTCAACCTTTTTGATCAGATTCAAACGCCGTGCATGCCGGCCTCCCGAAAAGGGAGTGCGTAACCATACCTGCACGATCCTCCCGGCCAGCCTCCGGTCTATGAAAGCCGCTCCCAGGACCAGAATATTGCTGTCGTTATGCTCCCGGGTAAGGCGCGCCGCTTTTATATTACAACATAAAGAAGCACGCACACCGGGAAACCGGTTAGCCACGATGGAATTTCCAATCCCGGTCATACAAATCAGGATGCCTCTCTTGAATTTCCCTACCGAAACTTTTTCCGCGACTGCCGCCGCATACCGGGGATAATCACAGCGTTCCTCCGAATACGTCCCCGCGTCTTCCACCCGCAGGCCTTTTTTCTCAAGATACTTCTTCACTTCTTCTTTCAGCTTAAACCCCGCGTGATCCGAACCAATGATAATCTTCTCCATACGCCCACCTCACCGGCACTCCTGTTAATTCCGCCGTTTAACAGTATGCTAAATAATCTCCGCTACCTTATTCACCGCTTCCCTGATCACGTTGAACGTCTCCCCGTAATACTCCAGGGAATTACCGATAGGATCGGGAATATCAAGATTATTATCGCGCAGACGCGCGAATTCCTTCAAAAGGAACAGACGGTTCCCCACTTGAGGAACGGCTTCCCGTATCCGCGCCTCATGAACACGCTCCATCACCAGGATAAGGTCCGCCTTGTTCACGAGATCATGCGTAAGCTTCCGGGAACGATGCAGGGACACATCCATCCCTTCCCGCTTCATAATCTCCACCGTCTCTTCCGTCGCCCCCGAATTTCCCGGGGTCATCAACCCCGCGGACAAAACCTCGACATCCGAAAGCCGATTCTGTTCACGCAGTTTTTCCTTTAATAACCCCTCGGCCATGACCGAACGACAGGAATTCCCCGTACATACAAACAGAATGACCTTTTTACGCGTGACCGACTCAAGGGCTTCTTTTTTAACCGCCCCTTCTCTCAAAATCCTGTAGGGCTCGGCTGTCATATCCACAACCGTGGATTCCACCCCCAATTTCGTATCCCCGGTATCGATAGCGAAATCAACCGCGTCTTTAAGGTCTCTAACGGCGTCCTGAAAATTAACCGGAGGAGGACTGCCGGAGATATTCGCTGAAGGGCATACCACAGATCCCCCCGACAAGGCGATAATACGCAAAGCCGCTTTGTTATCCGGCATTCGCACGCCGATAGTATTGCCGTTTTTCGCCGGCAATAAGATCGGA
>JAQTZX010000106.1 GCA_028687525.1 Candidatus Omnitrophota bacterium | reverse complement strand
ATCAGCGAAGAGACCGCGGCTGTTCTTGCCGCGGAAGTTTTCCGGTTGACTTCCGCGTATGATCAGGCGATCCGGGAATATTTAAGCGGCCCGGAGAATAAAGGCGCGCAGGAGGCAAAAGGTTTTCCGGATTCGCTGTGTCTGGAATTCCGCAAGATACAGGATTTACGCTACGGAGAGAATCCGCATCAGGGGGCGGCTTTCTATAAAAGTAAGCCTTTTCCCCGGGGATTGGCCAATCTCAAGCAGCTGCAGGGAAAGGAGCTTTCTTATAATAATATACTGGATCTGAACAGCGTTTGGGAATTGATAAATGAATTTACCGGTCCGGCGGCAGTGATTGTTAAGCATAATAATCCCTGCGGTGTTGCCGAAGCAAAAGATTTATCCCTGGCATTCAACTCAGCCCATGCGTGTGATCCGCTTTCCGCGTTTGGCGGGATTGTGGGGGTTAATCGTCCGCTGGATGCCAAGACCGCCGGTATTATTTTTGCCAGCGGTTTTCTCGAGTGCATTATCGCTCCCGGTTTTTCCCGGGGAGCCCGGGAGATATTCGCTCCCAGAAAGAACCTCCGGTTGCTGGAGTTGAAAGACGCGGCTCCGGCGCGGGAATATGATTACAAAAAAGTAAGCGGCGGACTGCTTTTGCAGGATAAAGATATACCGACGCTGGTGAAAAACAGTCTTAAAGTGGTTACCCGTAAGAAGCCCACGAAGATCCAGCTCGCTTCTCTTTTGTTCGCTTGGAAGGTCGCCAAACATGTGAAATCCAATGCTATCGTTCTGGCCCGGGGGAGCAAAACGGTAGGTATCGGAGCCGGCCAAATGTCACGGGTCGATTCCATGATAATCGCCCGGAGAAAAGCCGGAAAGAACGCCGGGAACAGTTGTCTGGCGTCGGATGCCTTTTTCCCGAAAACGGATGCGATTGTCGAGGCCGCCCGGGCAGGGGTTGCGGCTATCATCCAGCCCGGCGGTTCGGTCGCCGACGCAGAAATAATCGCGGCTTGTGATAAATATAAGATCGCGATGGTAACCACCGGTATGCGTCATTTCAGACATTGAACGGGAATTGTTATCTCCGTTATTTCCGTTACAGTGTCAAACGGCATTAACGAAACCAGCGAAACCAACGATAATGTCCTACCGCGAAACAATCCATTATCTGGAATCTTTTATTAATTACGAGAAAAATAACAACTATTCGTATAAGGAGTCGGTTAAGCTCGAACGCATCCGGGATTTTCTCCGTCTCATAGGTAATCCCCAGGATTCTTTACGCTGTATACACATCGCAGGGACCAAGGGAAAAGGTTCGGTTTCGGCGTTTGCCGCCTCTATCTTGCGTGCGGCCGGATACAAAGTCGGGTTATATACGTCGCCGCATCTGTCGGATGTCCGGGAACGGATCAGGATATTGCATAAAAAAAGAACGCGGATGCCGGAGCGTTCATCCCCGGGGATAAAAGATATGGATGGGATGATAGGGAAGCAGGAGCTTGTTGATCTTGTCGGTCGTCTTCAACCGGATATAAACAGGTATAACCGGATTTCTAAATACGGCCCGCTTTCGTTCTTTGAAGTGTATACCTCTTTGGCATTTCAGTATTTCAAAGAGGAAAAGACCGATTTCGCGGTTTTAGAAACCGGTCTTGGGGGAAGGCTGGATGCCACCAATGTTGTCCAGCCGCATGTCTGCGGGATCACTGCGATAAGCCTCGATCACACGCAAAAGTTGGGCAATACCACCGCTGGAATTGCGGCTGAGAAGGCCGGTATAATAAAAATGCCACTTACGGGCCGTCCGTTGACAGTGGCGAGTGCCCCGCAGGATGCCGAAGTTTCGAAGGTTTTGCGGGACCGGTGCCGCAGGCAGCGCGCCGTGTTTTATGAAATCGGGAAAGACATATTTTGTGAAAGCGGTTATTTTTGTCCGGGGTATCAGGTGTTTTCCCTAAGCGGGATCCTGGGTGATTTTCGAGATTTGAAGATAAGGCTTTTAGGCCGGCATCAGCGGGTTAATGCCGCGCTGGGAACGAGTCTTGTTGTTCTCCTTAGTATGGCGGACGATTTGGGGATAAAAAAGGGAGCCATAAAAGAAGGGTTGTATGATACGGTGTGGCCGGGCCGGTTCCAGATTGTTTCCCGGTCTCCCTGGATAGTGCTGGACGGCGCTCATAATCCCGCTTCAGCGCGCCTGTTACGGGAGAATCTCGGAGAATACTTTCCCGGGAAACGGATAATTTTAATCTTGGGGATTTCTCTGGATAGAGATATCCCGGGGATTTGCGCAGAACTTGTTCCGTATGCCGAAGAAGTCATTTTTTCCCGCGCGGATAATCCCCGCGCTGCGGCGCCTGAATATATCGCCGCCTGCGCGCGCGCATATGCAGGCACGCGTGGAATGAACGTTACCCGGGATGTCGAAACGGCTTTGAAACTGGCGCGGAAGAAGGCGGATAAGGACTTCGTGATAGCGGTGGCCGGGTCGTTATTCCTTGTTGCTGAAGCGAGAGAGTTATTTTCGAAGGGGGTTTACGCAAGGACGGGATAAAGGATGATGGAATTATATACGGACGATACGATCGCGGCAATAGCGACCGCTCCGGGAGAATCGGGGATCGGCATTGTGCGCATGAGCGGGAAAAGGGCCATAGAACTCGCGGAAATCATTTTTTTTCCTGCCGACGGGAAAAAAACTTCACAATCCCCGGGGTATACGATGCATTACGGTTGGATTGTAAAGCAGGACATACGGTCCGGCGGTACGGCGCGAGGCGGGATCATTGATGAGGTGCTGTTGACGGTAATGCGCGCCCCGCGCAGCTATACCCGCGAGGATGTGGTTGAGATCAATTGCCACGGCGGGATCGTTGCGCAACGGGCGGTGCTGGAACGTATCCTGGAAAAGGGCTGCCGCCTTGCTCAGCCGGGAGAGTTTACCAGAAGGGCGTTTTTAAACGGAAGGATAGATTTGTCACAGGCCGAAGCCGTCCTGGATATTATCAAAGCCAAGACGGATTCCGCTTTGACCATAAGCATGGAGCAGCTGCGGGGAGCGTTCTCGCGGGAAGTTCTCAGAATCCGAAAGCGTCTGGTTGAAGTCCTCGCGGAGATCGAGGCGGATATCGATTTTCCCGAGGAAGGGATCGATCCGGCTCGGCGTGAAGAAATTGCCGCTACGCTGTGTTCGGTGAGCGGACGGTTGCGGGATATTATTGAGTCCTCCTCCCGGGCGCGTATTTTTCGCGAGGGGATAAGCGCGGTTATTTGCGGGAAGCCTAATGTGGGGAAATCTTCTCTTTTGAACGCTCTTCTCAGGCAGGAACGTTCAATCGTAACTCCTGTTGCCGGAACAACACGGGATACAATAGAGGAGATCGTTGATATGCGCGGTATTCCCGTAAAGATCGTGGATACGGCCGGGATTGCGGAACCCCGTGATCTTGTTGAAAAAAAAGCGGTCCGGCGCGCAAGGGAATATATGGATGCCGCTGATGTGGTAATCCTGGTTTTTGATGCCAGCCGTGAGTTGTCGGCCGGGGATACCGCGCTCATGCGCAGACTTAAACACAAAAAGATCATTGCCGTGTTGAATAAAACCGATCTGCCGCGGCGCATCAAGGTGCCGGTTATTACCGCCCGGTTCGGGGCCCCGGTTGAAATTTCCGCCCGGAGATTAAGGAATATACGGGGGTTGGAAGAGGCGATCATAGGCTGTGTGTATAAAGGGAATATTTCTCCCGGCGCTTCAGTGCAAATGAGCAATGCCCGGCATATACACGCGATTATGCGCGCAAAGAATTTGATCGACGGGATTTTACATTCATTGGAAAATGCGTTATCCCTTGAATTTGTCGCCCAAGACATCAAAGAAGCCCTGGGGTATCTTGATGAAATTCTGGGGAAGCGGTTTTCCGAAGACCTGCTGGATAGGATTTTCAGCGATTTCTGCGTAGGGAAATAGCTGTTTGTTGAAAAAGTACCTGCCGGCCGCGCATAAACGTACACCGGCCTTCCCGCCCCTTTAGGGTGCGGATGAATAATTGCCGCTCGGTATTTTGCTTGATGAAAACAATGGGCTTTAGCCCGCAGGGTTTCATTATGGATGAACAAGGATGTTTTATTGATTACCAATAGACGGAGGCAGGCGATGGATAGGGAAAAAATAGAACGGGCGGTACGGGATATTTTAGCGGCTGTCGGCGAAGATCCAAACAGAAAAGATATGGTGGAAACTCCACGCCGGGTAGCGGATATGTATGAGGAGATTTTTTCCGGGATAGGTCAGGATCCGGCGAAAGAGTTCGAGATCATGCTGGAACAGAAACACGATGAGATCATTTTGTTGAAAGGAATCCCTCTTTATTCGGTGTGCGAACACCATCTTATTCCGTTTTTCGGCCACGCTCACGTGGCATATATTCCCGAACAGGGGCGGGTTACCGGTTTGAGCAAGCTGGTCCGGGTCGTGGATATTCTGTCGCGGCGGCCCCAGGTGCAGGAACGGCTTACCACCCAGATCGCCGAGATCATAATGTCTAAGCTTAAACCGCAGGGGTGCATGGTGGTGATTGAAGCCGAGCATCTTTGTATGTCGATGCGGGGGGTAAAAAAGCCGGGGACACTCACGGTAACCTCGGTAGTGCGGGGAATTTTTCAAAAAAATGAAAAAACGCGCTCGGAAACGCTGGCTCTTATGAAAGCGTAAGCCCCGTTAGAAAATATATGTTTTAACGCGGGCTCGCCGGCATTGCGTTCGATCGGCCTGGTTTTATACGGGATCCCCACCGGTTGGAACCGGTGGCTTTCTCTAACGAAGCACATGGACAAGGCGAAAAAAATACTGATTATATCTTCCGACGAAAGCCTCAAAGACGTCCTGCAGATCTGTTTTAAGGGATGGGGGTACGGCGTTTTTCTCCTGGATTCCGTCCCGTGCAGTATCGATTCCATCAAGCGGGTTTCTCCCGATGTTGTCGTGGTTGATGTTTATTCCGCGACCAAAGGAGAGCTTGAAATCTGCCGGTTGTTGAAGGATGATTTTCTTACCGCTTTCATTCCGGTTATAACCCTGATGAATAAACGGCAGTTGAAGACGCACCTGTTGAACCTCAAGCAGGGTGTTGACGACTTTATCATCAAGCCTCCCGATCCTCTTGATCTGCGCGTGCGTATAGAAATGGCGATCCGCAGGTCTCAGTACAGTTTTTACGCCAGTCCTTTGACCGGGCTGCCGGGCGGGAGGATCATAGAGGAGGTTGCCGTCGACAGGCTGCGTAAAGGAGAGCCGTTTTCATTCGGGTACATGGATATCGACAGGTTCAAAGCGTTTAATGATAATTACGGGTATGTCAGGGGAGACCGGGTGCTTATGCAGACCGCTTATATGTTGTATACCATCATAAAGAAATCCGGGGCGGCCGGGGATTTTATCGGCCATATCGGAGGAGATGACTTTGTTTTTATCACATCCCCGGATACCTGCCGGCGGATTTGCCGGGAATTCATTCAGGCGTTTGACCGGATTATCCCGTTTTATTATTCGGAAACGGACAGAGCACAGGGATTCATACTGGCGAAAGACAGGACCAATAAG
>JAQTZX010000105.1 GCA_028687525.1 Candidatus Omnitrophota bacterium | reverse complement strand
CCGGGAAGGATATCCGGTCCCGTTATATTTTTCGTGATGATGCATGATGATCGGGATTGCGGGTTTGAGTATCTGCAGGGGGCGCAGGATCTCCGCCGCGGTAAGCGGATGCTGTTTGATGATATTATACTCGCGGGGCGTTAACTTGGTGGTTTTGGTCAGTATCGCCAGCGGTATATCGACCTTTCCCGTGTCATGCAGATGGCTGGCATAATTAATACTCTCGATCTGTTTTTCGTCCAGGTGCATCTGCTCGCCGAGAGCGGTTACCAGACGGCTGAAATAATGCGAATGGGTATATTCCCGGGGGACGCGCGTATCCAGCAGGGTGACTATGGACTTGATGCTTCCTACTATTATCCTCTGCTGTTCTTCGTAGAGCTGGAGATTCTTTATACCGATCATCGCTTGTTCGGCTATAGTGCTGAGTATCTCTTCGTCATAGGCGTCAAAGGGAGCGTCTCCCTTGCTTCGTTTGATAATGATAGCGCCCATGATATCTTCGGACACGAGGGGAACCCCCATTAAATGCAACTTGCGCACGGACAGGAATTTTCGGATAATCCGTTTCTCCGTAGGGTCGGATACAATCTTTTTTTTATCCACCACCTCTTTGTTCTTTCCGTAGATATTACAGCGCAATATGGAATATTTTTTGGAAGGATCAAGAATGATGATCAGGCATGAACGGGCGTTGAATATCTGGCAAAGCAGCCTTCCCAGCCGGCAGATGAGTTCCTTAAACTCAAAAGTGGAATTCACGAGCCGGTAAATGCTGTGTACCGAAGAAATCAGCGTCTTATACCTTTTCGTAGGGGTAGAACAATTTTTTATATTCGTCCAAAGCATATCGATCGGTCATTCCTGCGATATAATCGCATACGGCCCGTTCCACTCCGTCGGTCTCGATGCGTTTCTGAATATGCATCGGAAGAGCCTGAGGCGTTGAAACGTACAATTCAAAAAGATCTTTAATAAATCGTTTCGCTTTATCCGCCATACGCACAACCCGGTAATGATGATATAGGTTTTTCATCAACATTTCCCTCAAAGGCCTGCGCAGATTTTGAAGCTCGGGGCTGAAAGAGGCGAGCTTTTCCCCGCATCGTTTCACATCCATGCAGGATCTGATGCGTTTTTTGCGTATGGTATGTTCAGTCCGGGCGATCAGATCGGTAACCTGCATATTGATAAGTGCCCTGATGATATGGTGCCTTTTTTTATCCTTATCTATTGTAGCATATTTTTTGGGAATTGCCCGGCATATTTTATCCCAGAGAAGCAGTTTTTCCAGGTCCGCTTCGTCTAAAAGTCCGGAAGTAAGGCCGTCGTCAATATCGTGATTGTCGTACGCGATCTCATCGGCAATGTCCACTATCTGAGTTTCCAGTGTGGGCATTTCTTCCGGCGCCAGCCCTTTTATCTTCACGGCGGTATCGAAAGCGGTGGAATGTTTGACAATTCCCTCCCGTACTTCCCAGGTCAGGTTCAGTCCGGGAAAATCCGGATAGCGTTCTTCAAGTTCATCTACAACCCGTAAACCGTGAAGATTGTGATTAAACCCGCCGCTGGAATCCATTAATTCGTTCAGGGCGTCTTCCCCGGAATGTCCGAACGGGGTATGCCCGACGTCATGGGCAAGGGCTATGGCTTCGGTCAAATCAACGTTCAGACGGAGCGCGAATGCGATAGTACGCGCGATCTGGGCAACTTCAAGGGTATGAGTAAGCCTGGTACGGTAATAATCCCCTTCATGATTCACAAATACCTGCGTTTTGTATTCCAGCCGCCGGAAGGCCGCGGAATGGATGATCCTGTCCCGGTCTCTCTGATAGGCGCTTCGATATGGATGTTCTTCTTCCGGATAAACCCTTCCCCTGGTCTCCGAGCTTTTCATCGCGAAGGAAGCGAGCAATTCCCGTTCAATAATTTTTATCGTTTTTTTGTTCAGCATACTCCACGTAACATTTTTTGAGCTGTTTGTATAATTCATCAAGGGACTGCGAAATAATTTTTGTCCCGGCCGCAACCGGCATAAAATTGGTATCTCCTTTCCACCGGGGAACAAGATGGATATGGATGTGGTTCTGGATCCCCGCTCTGGCGGTTTCGGAAATATTAATCCCGATATTGTAACCGTGCGGTTTCAGCAACGTATCGAGAAGCTTCCGGGATTTTACGACCGTTTTCATGAGATCAAGCATTTCCGCATCGGAAAGCTCCGCTATTTCGCCCGTATGCCGCAGCGGCGCCACCAGAAGATGTCCGTTATTATACGGGTAGAGATTAAGCATGCACAAGGAATGCCGGCTTTTGAAAATAAGATAATGATTTTTATATGGCTTTCCCCGGGCGCCGCAAAAAATACATTTCGTTTTTTTCTTCGCGGATCGAATATAAGTGATCCTCCAGGGTGCCCACAATTTATCCATAATAATCCGCTGTTTCCGGTTTAGAGTATGTTTATACTTCGGCGGCGCTAAAACCGCGGGCTTTAAACCCTCGGAGCTTCATAATTTAACTATCCGCGCTTTTATCCCGCCGTTTATTTCCAGTATTCCGAATGAATTAAATGGCGCGAATACTTTGTCCGTGGGGCTGCCGGGGTTGAAATAAAGAACCCCGTTTACCGTTTGGTTAAACGGCTGGTGCGAATGACCGAAAATAACCGCCTGGACTTTATCATTTTTAAAAGTTTTCCCGGCAATCTCAGGCAGTTTCTCCGGTGCCCCGTATCCGTGCATCAGCCCTATCTTAATCCCCGCAACGCTGAAAACCGCTTTATCCGGAAGCTTTTTCTTAAGCGCTTCACTGTCCATGTTTCCGCTGACCGCTTTGATCAGGGGGCATAATTTCTTTAGTCTATCGTACATGTCTAAGTCTCCCAGGTCACCGGCGAGAATAAGCATATCCGCTTTTTTAATCGCGGAATATACGCCCTCGGGAATATCGTCTGCCGCGGAGGGTATGTGCAGATCAGAAAGTACGATTATTTTCATGAAACCTGCCGGTTCGTTAATCGTAACCCGTAATTCGCAAGAATAAAGAATTTGTTTATATTACTTCCTTATCCGATCTACGAATTGCGATCTTTTTTTTCTATACAATGACCCGGGGCTTGAAGAACAGATCCATTATCTGGTTCAGGCTGTTTACGTCCCATGTCAATATTTTTTCTTCAAGCGCGCGCAAACGGCTGTTGGAATCGATATCTTTTAAAGCGATGATTATTTTACACTCGAGTTTTTTACGGTATTTCCTGCATTCTTTTGAGAATTCGGTTATGTCTTCCTCGGTCAGCAGTTCGTTTTTAAACGCGAAAAGCCATACCCGGTCGTTTGACCTGCAGATAAGCCCTTCCCGCATCCCTCTGCCGTTTAACTCCAGGGGTTTTATTTCGCGAAAATGGCTTAACCGGATTTTTTTCCGTTCTATGTGTATAAGGTCGTTCCCGAAAAGATGAAGCAGTTCCTCGATGCGCTCCATTAACGGTTTATCCTCATTTTCCAGGTATTCCTGGAGAATACCCTCGACCTTTTTGTGAAAAATGGCATTCTGGTTCTTGGCATCAAAAGTAAACGAATGCATCTTCCCCTGGTGCACAAAACGAATCCAGAAACCGAATACGCGGTCGCTTAAAATAAAGAAATCGCCGTTGCGCGTAAGCATCCCCTGTTCTGTCAGGGAATTCAGTATTCCCAGTATTTTCTCTTTTGGTTTCCTGGTCAGGTTCACGATATCCCGGCATTTGTTATGCCCCTCGGCTATAAGGTGCAGAATGAACGCGTATTCCGATCCGTGAGGTGCGTCAAGGAAACGTTTCAGATAACCGGAAAATTTCTGATGCAAAATACCCTGTGTGTTAAAAAGCAGGTCGTCCAGTATTACGGTGATGTTCGTGTGCGGAGATCTTATGAGTGATTCCGATATGGTGTGCAGGTAAAACGGTATGCCGCCGGTAAAATGCGCGATAAAATTTCTATGGCCGCGGCTGAGATCCAGGTTTTTCAAGCGCTGCTCGAGATAATGTTCGGTAGTCTTCAAATCGAATGGTTCGACAGCTATGACCTCGAAATTACCGAATAAAAGGCTGAGTTCTTTTGAAAGAATATTTTGCGCTTTTACCGGCAGAGAACTGATAATTATATACATGGTATTTTTCTGCGAAACCAGTTGCCCCGCCCATTCCTTGAAAATGTTTTTACTGCCGATCGATTCAAGATTTTGGAATTCATCAAAGATCACCACGCACATGGTGTGCGTTTCCTGCCGCAAGCTGTCGCAGAGAGACAGGAGTTCTCCGAATATATTCTCTTTTTTACGTTTTTCCAGGTCGGCGAGTATCGCCTTGATCCTGACAATAGTTTTGGGAATGCGGGAAGCGGCTTTCTCGATAAGATAAGCGATATCTTCTTTGAGCGGTGTTGAACCGTCGGAAAGAAAATTGTACAGCAGGACGCCCATGAACCTGCGCGCGAAAGAATCAATGGTTTCCGGGCGTGTTTCCAGGTAAAGGAATAGAGTATTCCTGTTATTGAATCCTCCGATGAGTTTGAATATCAAGGATGTTTTTCCTACGGATTCTTCACCCAGGAGGGCAATATTCTGCCGGTATCCTTCCCGTGCGTCCGTAATGCGTTTCTTTAAAAGCCCGGTAAGCTGTTCTCTATCAAAAAATGAATCTCTATTCATCGTGAAAAATAGTGCCGTGTTTCTATCGGGTTTATCCTCTGCCATCCGATTGCCTGCGTTTTACGCCCTAATTTCTAACGGGGAAGGTAAAACACCGGATTCTGGGGAAGGGATCCCTTCCGTATTTGAAAATGAAGATACGCGCTTTTGTTCCTTCCCGCCGAACCGACTTTGGCTATCAATGTCCCGCGTTCAATCACATCCCCTGTTTTAACCAGGATCTGTGAATTTCGCGCGTATACCGTCGAAAAATTATCCCCGTGGTCAATAACGATTGTTTTTCCGAAGCTCAAGAAATCGTCGTAAATAAAAATAACCGTACCGCTGCGCGCGGCGACTACATCCGAATTCTCAGGGGCCTGGATATTGATCCCTCTGTTGAGTATATTATCATGCATGCGGCCGAAGGCAACCATCAATTTACCTTTCAGAGGCCATATAAAATCTTCGTTATCTACGACGGAAACAGGCATATTCCGGGAGACCGGTTTCGCCGGTTTCGGAAGAAAAATCAACTGCCCGATTTCAATATCCGAGACATCGGAAATATGATTCAGCTTAACCAACTCATCCAGGTCGGTATTATACATTTTGGCGATCCTCCAAAGGGTTTCCCCTTTTTGCACCCGGTGATACAGACCCGGCGGGATTACCGTGGAAGCCGCCGGCGGCGGAAGATGCCCGGAAGACGGAACAGTTTCGCATCCGTTCATTCCCGGCAGAACGGCTGCTATGATCAAAAGAACAGGCAGGCCGCACTTTAAACGAGTTTTAAACGCCATTTAAAAATTCTCTTCGTTGTTCAATATTTTTTAATTGCCGTTTTCCACTCTAATCTTATAGCGGGTGAGCGGAATCGAACCGCCGTAGAAAGCTTGGGAAGCTCTCATTCTACCACTGAATTACACC
>JAQTZX010000002.1 GCA_028687525.1 Candidatus Omnitrophota bacterium | reverse complement strand
AAGGCAAATAGTCAATTACCGCGTAAAAGTCCCTGAAGGATCAGCGGGCGGACATTATTCGGTGCTTTTTTTTGAGAGTTCATTCGGAGGAAAAGATTCTTCCGAAGGCGTAGGAATGGACCTGGTGGTCAGGATAGGTTCTTTATTCTATATAGAACCTGAAGGTACAACAATCAGGGCCGCGGAGTTAAACAATCTCTCGATTAAGCGCACAGGTAATGCGCTTGAAATAAAAGCGGATTTGAAGAATACCGGCAATGTTGACAGTACCTGCGCGGGTACTTTTCATATTATGGATGCGCAAGGCATGGTTATAGCCCGGGGAGAATTCAACAAAGTATATACTTTGCCGGGAGATTCTGTTCAACTGGTTTCCTCTACTCAGGAGGAAGTTTTCAAAGGCAGGTATGATGTAGTAATTACCCTTGATTTGGGGAGAGCTTTGGAAGAAATAGGACAGAGAGGGCCGGTAATTACTAAGGAGGCTTATTTGGAAATTTCAGAGAGCGGAGAGATTGTTGGAACCGGTGAAGGGAAGTAAAATTTTTTAGGTACTTTCTTTAGTGTTTTTTAAACTGTTACGTAATATGCGGGAGAGATAAGCATATGCGTCTGAGAAAGATATTCGCCATTTTGTTGATAAGTGTTATTATGCTTAGGGATATTCCGGTTTTTGCCTATACGCTGTGCCCGGAATATCTTTGTGAGCAGGGAATAAAATATTATCAGCAAGGCAGGATTGCGGACGCGGTTATGGAGTTAAAAAAGGCTTTGCTTGCTAATCCTGATTATGAACCGGCTAAGCGTTATATGGCGATCATTCAGCGACAGCTGGCGGTTCAACAGGGAGCGCAGGCCTTTCCACAGGCTTCGATAGAGGAAAAGCTTGCAGATATTTATGCTAATCTTGACCGGATATACGTGGTGTTGGATAAGATCGATAGTAAAGTTTCTCCTCCCGGAGGTTATTCCGCGGAAAGTCCTCTGGTAATTCAGCAGGTTACCCAAGAGCTTAAAACTCCGGAATTAGTCGGAGTACTGGAAAAGATCGCCGCTTCTCTTGAACGATTGGAAAATAAAATGTCCGCTCCGGAGCCGGGATTAACACAGGGAACGGTTATGCGGCCTTCTTCGGAAACGGCCTATTCGCTGGAACGGGTTATTGCCGCGCTGGAGAAGATGGATAAGAAATTCGCCCTTCAGGAAGAAATAGTGTCTCTTAGGAGTAAACTTGAAGAACAAAAAGGCCTGTCGCAGGTTAAAGCTTCGGAAATAAGCAGTGTACTTGATGATGTTTTGAAGGTTATTGAAAAGATAGAGAAACGGGTTGCTATGCTTGAGGGGGCTGCGGAAGCACGGCAGAAATCCGGGAAACAGGGGCCGGTAGTTATAAGCCGGCCGGCAGAAGAGGTTTTTGTCCCGGAAAAACCCGTTGAAACAGTGAGTATTCCTCGCAAAGAGGCTGTAATTGTTCCTGAAAAGGAACCGGTAAAAGGATTTGCCTCTGCCGCGGAAAAAAAGAAGGTTGAAACAGCAGGGGGTATCCCGCATAAAGAATACGCTCCCGCGGTTATCGTGCCCAGGGATGAACCGGTTAAAAAAGCGGTAGTCCCGCCGCCTGCGGAGAAAAACCTGGCTTTATCCAAGTCTGCTCCGCCGCAAATCATCAATCTGTATGAAAATTATAACGGCCTGAAATTCCCTCTGGAGATCGAACGGGATAAAAGTATTATAATCAAAGGGCATACTATTGCCCGTTTTTTGGCCACCGAGCAGGGGATCATCGATGTGTCCAGGAGCGGTAGTGATGAAATAACGGTTACCGCTAAAATGCTGGGGCGTACTTATTTTCATGTCTGGGATGATAAGGGGCGCTGGACTTTTGAGTTTCAGGTGATGCCTCCGAAAGTAGAAGGTTTGACCGTTGCCGAACAGATGCGCATACAGGAAGAACGGGCGGGGACTTTTAAGCTGACCTATGATGTGGATTGGAGTTCTTCGGAATCGGGGGGGCGCTTAGGGACGCTTGACCGGCATAGTTATTCCTGGACGCATTATTATACCTTGCGCGGGGAAACTCCGTATGGTGAATTCGATTCTAATGCTACGGTTCAGACCGATACCGTGGAAACCGAGGTCACCGGTTACAGCCTGGGAATAACCAAGGGCAGGTTCCATAATTTTAAGGATTTTGCCTTCAGGATATTCGATATATCTCCCGCGATTTCAAACATGGCCTATGGAGGGACTAATTTGAGGGGGTTCCAGTTTTACTCGCCCGCATTCAATAAAACCGTGGATTACACAGTATTCCAGGGGAGGGAAACAGGAGGTGTTTACGGCCTTGTTTCTCCGGGGTTGACCAAGAAGAAAGACTCTTTTATTGAAGGGGTGGATGTTAATTTTCGTCCCAAGGGTAAATTCAACTATGGTCTTGCCGCCTTTCACGGTTTTGGAGGCGACCGCCCGGATTATGTGAATGATTACGGATATGACGGGGATATTGACTGGAAAGGCCCTGCGGGATGGACTACTCGTTATGAAGTGGGATATGATACTGAGAAAATGGCGCACCTGTTAAGCGGAAAATATGCCGTCCCCAAGCTTAATTTCACCTATGAACTCCGGGATATAAATAAAGATTACCTTAGTATTACCGGTTCCGGCTGGCGCACCGGTGAACGCGGCGGTTTATTCACGTTCGGTTACACTCCCTCTGAACGTTGGAATATTAGTAATACCCTGGATGTCTATCAGGATCGTTTGTTTCCCGCGTCTGACCGGGATGACCGCTGGAATGAGGATTACAGCGTTTATTCGAATTACCGCATCAATCCGGTAACCAATTGGAGCGCGGATTATGTTCTGCAGAATGACCTGGGAAAAATATCGCAAAACCGGTATCAGAGTTTGGGTACCGGGCTGTCTACCGTTTTTGATGTTCTTTCGCGCAAAGTTTCTGTCTATACCAACTACCGCCGTTCCGATAACCGGAATTACAGCAATCCTTCCGGCAGTTCGTTGAATAATTCCATCAGTAACGGCATACGTTTTAAACTGCTGGGAGAATTGTATTATTATTTGAATAAACAGTGGGGATGGGTGGAACAACGGTATGACGGCAGCCGTCACAGGACGGAGGCTCTGGAAACAGGCGTGGATATGAATACCAGGATAGGCAAGGGTCCGTTTTATCAAACTTCACGTCTTATCTATCGTGACGAAGAAAGCGGCGGGACGACTCTGGGAACGGTTTCCGGGGAGGATTATATCGAGAGTTATCTTGAGATAGGGTTCCGTCCGGATCCCGATCTTGATGTTTATTGTTCCGGACGCCTGCGGCACGTTTGGCCCGAAAACAAGGATCAGAGAATCCGGGTGGATGCTGATTTTACGGCCGGCCTGCGTTATGTCTGGGATACCGGGGTGCGCTGGGAAGCCGTCAGTATCATTGAAGGTTATGTGTTCAATGATTTGAATTCGGACGGACTCAGACAGAAGGATGAAGCGCCTGTGGAAGGGATTAAGATTTGGGTGGGTAAAAGAAATGCGGTTACCGATTTGTTCGGGTATTATAAAGTCGCTAATGTGAAAGGCAGGAAGACGCCGGTTAACGTGGATGTAACCACGCTTCCTCAAGGTTTTGTCCTGACCGGGCCGGGAAGCCAGGAAATAGCGCTTTCGCAGTCGCGTAAAATACGGGTTGACTTCGGTATTGTCTCGCGTTCGGAAATCGCGGGTATAGTCTTTCATGATGTCAACGGAGACGGTAATTATAATGCCGGTGATATCGGTATCCGGGGTGTGGTGGTGACTTTGGAAGACGGGAAGAAAGCGGTAACCGATACCGGCGGAAGGTATGTGTTCGGTAATGCCTCTCCCGGGGCGCATGTCGTTACGATTGATTTGAACACTATCCCGGTGGTATATCTGCCTAAGGTAGCTTTGACCAAAAGCATAACGCTCTTTGAAGGTGTGACATATAATTATAATATTCCTTTGAAAAAAACACAATAAGGAGATAAGCAAGATAATTACTAAAATATCCGGAAATATAGCAACGGCACCAGACATAAGGTGTTTAAAAACAAGGTTAATTTAACTCTTTAAAAAGTTTTTATAATGTTGACAGTTGAGTAGTTAATGGTACAATTTAATATAAAGGTTTAGAATAGGACAAGTTCAGGAAATAAATCATTGCATACAAAAAAGGAGCGAAAAAAATGAAAAAAGTTTTATTAGCAGCGGTTATTTCAGCGGGGTTATTTTTCTATGCAGGTTCAACGGGTTTTGCGGCGGATTATACCGTATCGGCAACCATGCCTGTCAGTTCCGGTTTTGTCATGTATCAAGTCCTTAACGGAACTTGGTCTTCGAGTCCGACTACATCTTTGACATTCGGAACGTTAAAAGAAATAAGTGTGGGCGATCACGATTTTATTTTTTTACCGGATGTTACCACCGATTTGTATTATGTCATTCTTCCTATGGGCGGCGGTTTAGACGCGACCAAGAGTGTGCAGGTGAGTTTTTCAGATACCGGAACCATTTCCGGTCTCGGCAAAAAAACCACTATTTCATACGTTAAGGTGACGGATAGCGTTGAAACTGAAATTAAAAAAGCGAGGCTTCAAGAGACCAGTTCGGTTGCGGTTTCCTCTCTGGGCGGAGCAGCGCTCAGGATGTATGTTGGTATTTATAACGGGGTGCCGGGAAGTAACTGGAGCGGTACTGCCGCCGAAGTTTTTTCAGGAGGGGACGCGGCGGGAAATTACTGCGGAACCTTGACGATAAGTGTCCAATAATCATATAATGCGCCCGTTAAAAAAAGGGGGAATTTTCGTTTGTCCTTTTTTTTGTTAAAAATGGAAAGACTGGTTTTTTTTCTCGGTTTGAGTTTCTGCCTGAATTGTGCCGCGGTTTTGAACGCGCAAATATCTCCGGAGCCCAGAGAGATTAAATTAACGGTTCATCCGGGAGGACAGTACCGGGGGACTATACGTATTACCAATGATTCCGATGAAAGCCTGATCGTAAGGGCATATTTTGAAGACCTGGTTTTTCCGCCTCCGTTTGACGGCACGAAAGAATTCCGGCCTCTGGGTTCGACTGCAGCTTCCTGCGGAAAATGGATCACTGTTTTACCGTCGAGTTTTGTCCTTGTTCCTCATGGAGAACAAGAGGTAATTTATACCATAAACGCTCCCGCGGATGTTAAAGGAGGGTATTACGGGATACTTTATTTCGAGAAAATGAATCCCCCGGAGGCGGTGGAAGGATTGGGGATGAGCCTGGTTTACAGGTTCGGTTCTTCGTTTTACCTGGAAACTGCGGATAGCGATAAAAAAGCGGTTATTGAGGCGCTTGTCCCGGATAAGAATTCTCTGAAAGGCGATTTTAAGAATACCGGGGATGTGATTATTTTCGGCCGGGGAACGTACCAGGTTATGGATAAAGACGGAATACTTATTTCCCGCGGTGAATTCGGTAAATTCTCTATTCCTCCGAAAGAAAAAATAACCTTTAGCGTAAATGATATCCGGGCAGCTTCTTTCGGAGAAAAAGCGGATGTTATCATTAATTTTGACCTTGGCGATGGAGAATTGGTGGTCGGGGAAATTGAGGTAACCGGGGATGCCTCCGGAGGGTTAAAGATATCGGCGCTAAAGAATTAACAGTCTGATGAAAAAATCCAATCTGCTGCGTTGCGTGCGCCGCTCCTTACCATCCTTATGGTTTGGGTGCTCCGCAGTCACTTCCGCAGGCGCCTCGCATCCGGGACCTGCCTGCCGGCAGGCTTTTTGATAAGACTGCTTTAAGAGGGTTTTTCAGCATCCTATTAACCGCGGGAATCCCCCACTGCGGTGAAAGGGGCAAAAATATATTGACGGGTACCGGTAGTTATGTGTACAATAATAAATACGTGATGAAGCCTGTTTCAACACGGTGCCGTCTAGCCAATAACTTCAGTTTTTCGAGTTTTTAAAAACGGGGAAAAAGGAGGTTGTTATATGGGTATGAAGGTGTTTATTCTTTCAGTGATAATGTTCATTTGTTTGTCTTGTCCTTTAGTTTTTGCCGTTCAATTAACGACTTCAACCACTCATCCCGCCGGTGCTTTTTCCGTAACGACTACAACGATAGATTCAAAAGGCACCAATGATGACGGCGTTGATGATACCTGGGGCGCGGCGGTTCAGTCATTGAACTTTGGCGCTTTAAAAGAGGTTTCCGGGGTAGACCCGGCTACCGGCGCATGGGTGGTGTTTTTGCCCGCAAATAACAGTTATTTCGCTCTTGATTGCGGCTTTAGCGGAGGAGGTTATACTTCCGGTAAATCCATATCGGTGAGTTATTCGACTTCTCCCGGGCCTAATGGGGATCTTCTGGGAAAACGGGTAATACTGACGTACAAATATGTCACTGGCTCCGGTAAAAATACTACCGATAACACTCTGACCGGGGTTGATTCGCCCGATCTTATTAGTAAGCCCAAGGTTATTTCCATGGACCAACTTAAGGACGGGTGGCTGCGGATATACGCCGGTATATATGACGGGAAGGATACCGCTCTTAAATCAAAAGGCGCGACGACTTTCGGTCCGGCGTCTCCCGCGGGCGATTATAAAGGCACGTTAACTATCGATTTGTTGTAACCGTAAAAAACTATTGAGTGAGGGAATATGACAAGGTTAAAAAAGGTTTTGTTTTTGACGGGTTTGTTTTTTTTATCCGCCATAATTCCGTCTTTTGCGCAGATACGGATAGACCGGGATGAGGTGAAATCGGAGATTTTGCCGGGCACGGAGTTATCCGAGACGCTGATTGTCGATAATATTTCCAAGGAAGTTGTGGGGGTCAAAGCTTATTTCGGTGATTTCGAATACGTGGCTCCATTTGACGGAAGAAAGCAATCGCTGCCTTTGGGATCGACCGCGCATTCGCTGGCAAATTGGAAGATAACAATTTCACCCGCGGAGTTTACTCTTGCCCCGGCCGAAAAAAAAGAGATAGTTTGTACTATTACGGTTCCTTCCGATGTGCACGGGAGTTATTACGGGGTGCTTTTGTTCGAGAAGGTTTCTTCCGGCGCTTTGGACGGGGTTTCGACAGGAGTGGGGCTTACGGTGAGAGTGGGGTGTCCGTTTATCCTGGAGACTAAAGAGAGGACTGTCGATGCCGTTGTTGCTGACGCCGGTGGTTCTTCGAAGGACAAGATGCAATGGGTCTTAAAGAATACCGGAGATTCGCTGTTGGTCTGTAAAGGTTTTTTAAATGTTATGAATTCTGCGGGGGCGGTTCTGGAAAGAGACAAGATTGATAAGTTGTGTCTGCCGGTTGCGGAGAGTAAAGCTTTTGGCATGAAATTCACCCGGCTTCCAGCGGGAGAATATAGTTTAGTTATCAATTTGGATATAGAGAATTCTCCTCCTTTAATCAAAGAGATATTGTTCCAGAGAGAAGCGGATGGTACCCTTAAGGTTAAAGAGGTAAGAAATTAGTTCTGTGAACCGTCGAAAAAATAAAAGGGGACGGTTCTATTTTTAAGCTTCTGAAAATAGAACCGTCCCCTTTTATTTTTTTAACCTGCATCCGTGTTACCTGCTGTACAGAGTTTGCACTATGACCGGAGCATTGTTTCGCGCTAAAACCATTCCTCCTGCAGATTCTTCCTGTTGTATCAGGGGGGTGGATTTTTCTTCCGGGGTGGTTTCTTTATTTAATGACTGTGTTTCTGCCGGCGCGGATTGTTGCGAAACCACGTTTTCTTCCATGATGAGCGGAGCGTTCATTCCAGGTATAGCCGGCATTACGCATGAAACTTGAAATTCTTCCGCTTTAACCACACACGTGCTACTTAGGGCTGCCAGAAGCATGAGTACGGTTTTTACCAGTGTGCTTTTCATTTGCCCCTCCCGGAATTATCCCTCCCGATTACTTCGGGAGGGCGTATGTTTTCCGTGGCTGGTGGGTTTATATTTTTTTATCCGCGTTAGTCATCTTTTGTTTAACCGGGGAATCCCGGCTGCCGGTTTGTATCTGGCAGCCGGGACCAGCGAGCCCCGTTATTCTCAACCATCCGCGGCAGGGTTGGTTTTTGTAATCTAAACCCCATCAAGAAAGGTTCTCGGCTTTTCCTGATGGGGCCCCCTCGGAACTGACCCCATGGCCGGCGGTTTTACTCTTTTTTATTATTCCCGATGTTTTCTTTCAGTATTTCCCGCAGTTGCTTGTTCAGATCCGTTTCAGATTTGAGGTTTTCCCCGTTTATCTCAAGACTTTTCGCAAAGTCGATTATCCAGGAGATAAGCTTGGCGCGCGAGAGTTTCATCCCCGTGGAGAAGAGAGCGTCTTTTCCGATCTTGTCCAGGAAATCCACCTCTTCACGGTCCAGGAATGTTACCACTCTTTCTCTCTGAAGCGCCATAGCGTTCTCCTTCTACACACAAAAAGCCCTGGCAACTGTTTGCCAGGGCTCACAAAGGGTACCCCGATCATGCAACAACCGGGGGGGGATTTTTCTGGAATTTCCCCCAAAAAAAACCCTAAGGCACGTTTGCCTTAGGGTCGTTTTTGGGATTCCCCTTTGGCAGTGCAGCCTCCCGACTTTTGTCGGGACTGTCACTTTGCGTCCCAGCATTACTGCTAGTTTGCCGTTTCAGTAGGAATGTCTCATCTACCAAAAGAAGTATAGCACACGGGTGTTAAATTTTCAAGTCGGATAAAAGCAAATTTTATTAATTTATAAATTTACACACCATTCGCGGTTATGTTTCCTATATCATTGATAACAAACAATTTAAAAAAATGGGTATAAAAAAGGGGACGGTTCTATTTTTTAAATCCGAAAAAATAGAACCGTCCCCTTTTTTATTTTTCGTCCCTTTTTTAACCGAGGTGCGCTTCAATTTTTGTGATTTGCCGGGAACGGATCTGTTCGGCATAGGGGGCGGGGATGATATCGGAGTTTATCTCAATCGGACTGCCGTTTTTGTCCTTGAAGCTGATCTTTTTTACCGAGACGCTGTTCTTGCCGAAAGTATTTTTCCGTTTTGGGTTGTGATAGACAACGTCTATCTTGCTTAAAAATTTGAAAGAGTATGTGTAGTCTTTTTTATCAGCGTAAAATAGCCAGCCGGCCAGAGCGGGCGAAAGTTTCAGGGTTAATTCCCCGGTTTTATTCAGGGAAAATGGTTTCTCTCCTATGTTTATGAGAAGCCAAATATTAATAAATTCCACCGTTGATCCGGATAGTCGCGCCACAAAGCCGTTTCCATGTAATTTTTTGTCCGGAAAGGCGCTGCTGACCAGGAACGATGAATTTTCCATTGTGCTGCGGCCGTATCGCGCCGGGTCTTGGAAGGGGATGAGGACATTCTTGAAATCTTCATAGAATTCTTCATGTAAACCGCAACGCAGAAGCTCCAGCAGATATTTATATTCCATGTGCAGCCAGATGGATTCGTTTTCAAGCCAGCCGGGAGTGAATGCACGGCATCTGCCGATTTCCCAGGGCATTTCCTTTAAGGAGGCGGTAACTTTGTACATCTTCAATTTTTTGTCGAAAAGAGGGCTTTTTTTGACGGCTCGATACAGCTGTCTGGCTTTGTCACTATTACCGGTTAATTTAAGAGCGTGGACTTGTGCCTCCAGGAAGAAAGGTATCTTTTTCTGGATGAACTTGGAAGGTTTTATGGTTGATCCCCCGGCAGTATCATAGGCGGAGACTTCATGCATGAAATATGCGTAATAGATATTTTTTTCTTTATCGAAGGCTTTTTCCAGTCCGGCCTCTACTTTTTTCAAAGCGGATGCAAGGATAGAAAGCAGTTCTCCGGTATCCGTATTTGTTTCATTGCCGCTGACGCCGAATTTTGTCTTCCGGCGGAAATCTTCTTTGAGGGTGGCGCTTCGGTCCCAATAGACATAATCTTTATCCGCAGAAGTATTATCCTGATATTCGTTGAGCAGTTCCCCCAACTTAAGAATGAAATCACGCGTTTCGTCGCTCAACGGTATTCCGGGAAGTTCGCTGTCCCGTATGACCTTCTGAAGAAAAATGATCAGCCGTTTTAGCTCGAATGTTTCACAGGAAGATGAGCCGAAAAGGGCGGGAAGGCCGTTTAGAGCGTCAAACCAGTCGGGTTTATTGGCTTCCATTTCGATGCCTACGCCGAAGGGATCAAGAGACGCGGTTTTGTTGGCGAACAGGCAGAGTAATTTATTGATCAGGGTGGTGGTATATATTTCTCCGTTACCGTATTCACGGCGCACGGTATTAATCCGGGATGAACGCTTGAGGATCATTTTTTCTTTTTCCATGTCATGCCCGACTGAATATAACTGCCGGGGTTTCCCGTCCAGCAAAATGTGTTTTACTGAGCGCGGGTTTACTGTTTCCGCGTTGTCAAAGTAGGTGAATATTCTTTTTTCAAAAACAAGTTCCTTGATATTTTCCGGGTACATATCAAAGTAGGCGTCAAGCAGGTCGAGATTGTAGAACCAGTGGTCGGTCCAGAATCCTTCTCCGTGCACCGCGGTTTCTTCTTTGACCGCAGAAGCAAGGAGCAGGTTCAGGAATTCATCATGCGGGATGCGCAGTTTGACTTTATTGTCTTCCATGAACAGGGCGATCTTGCCCGGGGTAAATGTTTTTTCAAGCACTTCCATGATACGGGCAACGTCTTCCTGTTTTTCAACCAGTTCTTTGAGTTTTGCCGCAAAAGCCGGCTCGTCCTGCAGGTGGAATTGCGCTCCTTTGACTACCAGAGGATTAAAACCGTCGGTCTGGAGTATATTAAAGAAGGATATGATATTGGCGTCTTTGACCTCGGGATTGAACCAGATATCGCACCTGCGGTTCTGGTTTATGTCCCGGTAGTTGCCGTTTCCCTGAGAAAAGAAGGTGGATTGCACCTGAAATTTGTTGTAATCTCTTTCCAGGTCGCCGTGTTTCCGGGAATAGAGATAAAAGACGGTTTGTTTTTTCTCCGTGCCGAAAATGACCGGATACCCGCCGCGCATGATATTGTCCAGATAGGTCTGTTTCGCGTAGAGGTCGAATTCCCGGGAACTGCTGCGTGTTTGTACTCCGGATTGCAGGTTTTCGATTATCTGTTTGTTGACCCGGGATTTATGCCTTAGGTATCCGGATCCGGTAATGCGCGGGACGGTTTCATTGAGCAGTTCATTGCTGATCATGTTCCCGAAAAGCGAGTAATAGATCTTTTCTTCGCCCGGTTTCAGGGTCATATTGATATATGCAAATGCGCAGGGGGTTTTGCATTGCAGTATCTGGTTTTTGGGGTACGGAAAGTTTTTTTCCGCCAAGTATTCCCGCGGATATGAAAAATCGGTATGCGGCCCGAATATCGATTGCGGATCGACAATGGGTTTCGTGATGACCGGTTTGCCGTTTTCGTACATGAATCCGATAAAGAAATTGCCTTGTTTTATGTGTACCACATTAGGCCGGTCAATTGGGTCGACGTCGACTTTATAGAAAGGAACGTCTTTATCCATGTTGTCCACTTCCATCCAGGCTTCGATAGTCCGGGCTAATTTTTTCAAAAAAAGGTTGTTGACGCCATAGGGAACGATCTGCGGTATCCCGTCAAGGAACTGGAGTGTTTTCGCGGTTTTAGAAGTGTTTTTCAGGGTAACGATCCTGGCCAGCGCGGAATAACAGTCGTTGGGGACGGTGAAATATTCGACCTGCGTTTTAATCCCCAGTGTTTTATTCTCTTCCTCGATATTCATGTCGTAAGAAGTCAGCCGCATGCGGTTTACGATATCGAATCCCAGGCTGGTAAATCCGTTATGGAACGGTTCATAAAAGACGGTTTTTTTTCCGGAGATGATTTTAATGAAACTGCGGAAGCCCAGGGTGGTTACGAACTGCCATGCCTTGTTTGCCGGGTAGAATTCCAGGATAGAATGGTCTTTGTCTTCGGTGCCGAAACTGATGATGCCTTGTCCGCGGTTGACGTAAAATACCCATATGGGGATGCCGTATTTTCCGGCAATCCCGGGGAAAAAATTAGCGAAGGGTTTGGCGAAGTTGTAATTCTCGATCACAAACTCGCCGGTTTTATTCAGATAATATTTTACATTTTTGTTTTTATCCACGCGGAATATTTTACAATAAATTCATCTTTTGTCTACTATTTTTTGGAAAATATTTTTGGGTAATAATTATACTGAAATAGCCCGGAGTTCCCTGATCTTACGGGAAAAGCCGCGTGGTTATGTTTTAATTTGCGTTTTTCAAAAAGTGGAGCAATCTACCCCCAAAAAAAATAAAATATAAATTTGAAATGGCGTTAGTTTTCCGGATAAAAGTTTGAATATGAGCTGCCGTGGGGGTTATCATTCATGTAAATGTTTAAAAATAAGGACTTTAAAAACAATTTAAAAAGATATTTCTTGACTTTTAAAAGGGGATTATTTATAATAACTTGTTTGTAGGAGGCAAAAATGAAAAAGATTTTGGCAGTTGCTTTGAGTAACGAAGTATTGACTGAAATCAAACAACAGCTTGATCCTTCCTTGTTATCACTTCATTCTGTTCTTACCGTTAAAGAAGCGTACAATCAGATCAACCAGAATAAATACACACTCATTTTGCTGGGTAATCTCCTGCCGGATATGGAGGATTACCGTGATTTTTGTTTGAAATTGAAATCTTTGGAGGAGACTTCTAAGATCCCGGTTATTCTGTTCGCTTTTGCCAGTGAGAAACCGAGCGCTAAGATCGAGGTTCTAAGAAGCTGCCTGGTGAACGATTATTTTGGTTTTCCCATTTCCCTGGAGGAGATTGTCGCCCGCCTGAATATTTTTATCGAAATCCGTCTTCTGCAGGAGGAGCTCGAAGCCAAGAACGCGGTATTGAAAAGGTTGTCTATTACCGATGACCTTACCAAAATATACAACCGGCGCCATCTTATGGAGCGTTTGACCGAAGAGGTCACCTGTATGAAACGCTATAAATATTCAATTTCTTGTTTGATGGCCGATATCGACTATTTCAAAAAAATAAACGATAAATACGGGCATCCCATGGGAGACCAGGTTTTGAAACAGCTTGCTTCTTTGTTTAAGACCAATATCCGCTCTGTAGATATCCTAAGCCGTTACGGAGGAGAGGAATTTATGATTATTCTTCCGTTCACGGGGAAAGACGGAGTGAGGATAGTGGGCGAACGGCTGCGTTCGACGGTCATGGCCCATGTTTTTCCGGGAGGCGAAGAACCTTTAAAAATCACTATAAGCGTTGGAGCGGCCACATTTTCTCATGTTGATCCTGTTGATGTGAATGAGGTTATCAAAGTCGTTGACAGCCAGATGTATCAGGCGAAGATGGGCGGCAGGAACAGGGTGAGCACTACCGTTTATTCCGAATTGAATAAGTCTTATACTTCATCAGGAGAGTCTTTGGTTATAAATCAGTGATAATTTTTTTTAGGACAAAAGGCCGCCAATAGCTATTCAATCCGGCGGGTGGCCGCGACACCTGCATTTTTTTGCCGGACCGGCTGACGTTTGATAGTCAGCCGGTCCTTTTTTATCCGCCTTCGCGCAGAAAATACCGTGTGTGAACACGCAGATGTCCTCCTTCGCTAAAGCTTCGGAGGACTATCCCCCGAAGCCTTGGCGAAGGGGGATGAATGCGCGAATGCTGCCCCAAAATTCTAAATTCGTGTTGTTCCCGTTCGTGTTCCCTAAACCATTTGACTTGCGCTATAAAGGGTGATATTATACATCACAATGGCGATAAATAAGGAAGTGGTGGATCATGTGGCGTATCTGGCGCGGATTCGGCTGTCAGATGAAGAAACGGTCAGGCTTGCTCAACAGCTTGAGGGTATTGTGGCGTTTATTGATGCCCTTAAAAACGTTAACGTGGAGCATATAAGCCCCACCAGCCATATTTTGCCTGTGCAGAATGTCTTGAGGGATGATGTTCCCGTCCGGTCACTGCCTATCGATAAGGTACTTGTGAACGCGCCTCAGCCGGAAGGCGATTTCTTCGGTGTACCTAAAATAATAGAATAGAGAGCAGAGAGATGGAGTTAGCAAAGTTAACCTGCCATGAGCTTCTTGATTTGATCGGGGCCGGGAAGACTTCTTTAGAAGATATATTCGATGATCTTCGGAAGCGGATCGGGCAGACTGATCATAAAGTGAGGGCGTATGTGCGAAACTCTCAAACGGAAAATGCGGATGTCTGTCCGGAGATATGCGCGCAGTCTATCCTGAAAGGGATACCGGTAACTATAAAAGATAATATCTGTACCGAAGGCCTGAATACGGAATGCTGTTCCCGGATACTGTCCGGTTTCAGGCCGCCGTATGACGCCACGGTGATCAGGAAGTTGAAAGAAGCCGGAGCATCTATTTTTCCGGTTAAGGCGAACATGGATGAGTTTGCTTTCGGTTCCTCGACCGAAAATTCATATTTTGGGCCGACCCGTAATCCCTGGGATGTAAAATATGTGCCGGGAGGTTCTTCCGGAGGTTCTGCCGCTGCGGTGGCCGCGGATGAGGCGGTGTGGGCTCTTGGCTCGGATACCGGAGGGTCTATAAGGCAGCCTGCGGCGTTTTGCGGGGTTGTCGGGCTGAAACCGACCTATGGAAGGGTATCACGGTATGGACTGATCGCTTTCGCTTCCAGTCTTGACCAGATCGGCCCGCTTACCAAAGATGTCCGGGATAGCGCTCTCTTGACTAATATCATTGCGGGATACGATCCCCGGGATTCAACCTCCGTGGACGTGGAAGTCCCGGATTATACCGGAGCGCTGGTTAAAGACGTGAAAGGATTGCGTGTGGGTATACCCAAAGAGTACTTTGTTGAGGGGATAGATCCGGAAGTCAAACGTACGGTTGAGGACGCGATACAGAAATTGAAAGATCTGGGGGGCATCTGTAAAGAGATTTCCCTGCCGCATACCCGATACGCAGTCCCGGTTTATTATATTATTGCCACTGCTGAAGCCAGTTCCAATCTTGCCCGATTTGACGGGGTACAGTATGGGTACCGGTCCCTGCAGGACAAAGCAAAAACCAGTCTTATTGAAATGTATGCCAGGACCCGCGGAGAGGGTTTTGGCCAGGAGGCAAAGCGCAGGATTTTACTGGGGACATTCGCTCTTTCCCACGGATATTATGATGCCTATTACTTGCGGGCGTTGAAAGTTCGCACCCTGATCAAACGCGATTTTGACGATGTTTTCAAGGATTGTGATTGCGTGATCACGCCTACGTCGCCAACGCCGGCGTTTAAAATCAATGAGCGGATAGAAGACCCTTTGAAGATGTATCTGTCCGATCTTTATACTATCTCCGCGAATCTGGCCGGGATCCCGGGGATTTCCATCCCGTGCGGTTTCACTAAATCCGGCTTGCCGGTAGGCCTGCAGATATTAGCCGGATCTTTTCGGGAAGAGACCCTTTTCCGGGCGGCCTATACTTATGAACAAAGTACTCCTTGGCATTTACAGAAACCCGAATTATAATGAAATACGAAGCGGTAATCGGATTAGAAGTGCATGTACAGCTTAAGACCAATACCAAGATATTCTGCGGATGTTCCACGGAATTCGGCAGGGAGCCTAATTCGCAGGTCTGTCCGGTGTGCCTTGGTTTTCCGGGGGTTCTGCCGGTTTTGAACAAGACCGTTCTTGAGCATGCGGTTAAAATATCGCTTGCCCTGGATTGCAGCGTGCAGGAATATACTAAATTCGACCGCAAAAATTATTTCTATCCCGATTTGCCCAAGGATTTTCAGATATCTCAATATGACTTGCCGGTGGGCAGGGATGGTTTCCTGGATATTACCGTTGAGGGCGGGGAAAAACGGGTTGGTATTCTTAGGGTCCACCTTGAAGAGGATGCCGGAAAGTTGATACATAAAGATGATATCAGTTTGGTTGATTTTAACCGTGCCGGAGTGCCGCTGCTGGAGATTGTCAGCCGGCCGGAGATGTATTCTCCTGAAGAGGCGCATGCGTATCTGACGGCTTTGAAAAGCGCCATAGAGTATCTGGACGTCGCCGACTGCGATATGGAGAAAGGTTCTCTGCGCTGTGACGCGAATGTTTCGATACGCCCCCGGGGAGAAAGGGAACTGGGTACTAAGGCGGAAGTCAAGAATATGAATTCTTTTAAAGGGGTCAAAGACGCCCTTGCGTATGAAATAAAACGCCAGATCGAGTCGGTTGAAAACGGCGGGAAGATTATTCAGGAAACCCGTTTATGGGACGCTAAGAACGGTAAAACATTTTCCATGCGTTCCAAAGAGGAAGCCAAGGATTATCGTTATTTTCCCGAGCCCGACCTTCCGCCGTTTGTTATGACGCTTGAGAACATCAGGAAAATAAAAGAGACGATACCTGAACTGCCCCGCGAAAAAGCGGCGCGGTTCATCCGCGAGTACGGGTTAAGCGCGTATGACGCCGGGATACTTGTTGTCAACAAGAAGGACGCGGAGTACGCCGAAGAATGCATGCGCGCGTATCCCGGTGAGAATAAAAAGCCGGTGGTCAACTGGTTGATAGGTCCCTTGCTTTCAGAAGCGAATAACCGTACCGGTGGCGGGGAGTTGACAGCCTTGGGGATTTTGCCGGAGCGGCTTATTGAGTTGGTCGGTTTTGTGCAGGCGGAGCAGATTTCCAACCTGACCGGGAAATCCGTGCTTACCGATATGATCGACACCCGGGAATCGGCGGCTGATATCATCAAGCGCAGGAATCTGATACAGATTTCCGATACCGGCAGTCTGGAAACTCACATAGAAGAGATTATCAAGGCAAACGTTCAGTCGGTGGAGTCGTATAAACAGGGGAAAACCGGCGCCCTGATGTTTTTGGTCGGACAGGTGATGAAAAAAACGCAGGGCAAGGCCAATCCGAAAGTGGTTCAGGAACTGCTTAAGAAAAAACTGGCGTAACCCGGAGGTTTCTTTATGCGCAAGAAAATTGTGCTTGGTGTTTTCATTGTTGCGGTTTGTTCCGTGTTTGTATATGCTTCTTCCCGGGACGCGAAGCAGAAGAAAGAGGAATTATTCAAACAGGTGGGATTGTTTTCCGACACCCTGTCCATCGTGGAATCGGATTACGTGGATGAGGTGAATTTCAAGAATCTCATCTATGGGGCATTGAAAGGGATGCTTGCTTCGCTTGATCCCCACAGCCAGTTCCTTGACCCGGATACCTATAACGAATTAAAAGTGGACACCGAGGGGAAATTCGGCGGTCTGGGCATCGAAATTACCATTAAAGACGGGCTCCTGACGGTAGTTACTCCCATAGAAGATACTCCCGCCTGGAAGGCGGGTATGAAAGCGGGCGACCGGATCGTAAAAGTCGAGAATGATCTGACCAGGGATATGACTCTTACCGAGGCGGTAAAAAAACTGCGCGGTAAGCCGGGAGAGGCGGTTAAGATTACCGTGTTGCGGGAATCGGAAAAGAAAATCCTGGAATTTAAGATTGTGCGGGATATTATCAGGATAAAGGACATCAAGGTGGCTAAGATCCTGGAAAACGGGATTGGTTATATTCGTCTGGTGGAATTCAGGGAGAATACGGCTGCGGACCTGGATACGGTTCTAAAAAGGCTGAATAAAGAGGGGATGAAGGCAGTGATCCTTGATCTGCGCAATAATCCCGGGGGGCTCCTGGATGTGGCGGTGGATGTTACCGGCAAGTTCATTGAAAAGGGTAAACTGGTGGTCTATACCCAGGGCCGCCGTCCTTCGCAGAATCTCAAGTTTCTGGCACGTTCCGCTTCTCCGGTGCTTGATACGCCTATGGTGGTGTTGATAAACGAAGGGTCCGCTTCCGGCAGCGAAATTGTTGCCGGGGCCCTGCAGGATTATAGACGCGCTATTGTGGTGGGTATAAAGTCTTTCGGTAAAGGGTCGGTGCAGACGGTCATTCCTTTGAGCGATGGTTCGGCGATACGTTTGACCACCAGCAAATATTATACTCCTTCGGGAAGAGTGATACACGGTAAAGGGGTTTTGCCCGATATCGTAATAGAAGAAGCAAAGGCCGATACCCTGCCGCAGAGCGCAGAAGAAATAGAAACGGTGAAGCCCTCGGATATATTCGACCAGATCGAGCATGGAAGACCGGAGAAGAAACCGGCTGAAAAAGATGCGGAGAAAACCGAAGAGACAAAAGATTTTGACTATAAAAAAGACGTTCAGATTGTCGGGTAAGTAGATGTTTTAAAAGCGATCATGATTTACCGGGATAACGAAAAAAGCAAGGCCCCTTAATCAGCGGACTGTAAAAAACATGCCGAAAAAATTAAAATTAGCGCTGGTTTTATTCGCCGTTTTTTTGCTGGTTGAGAATATGATTGTTATCAACCTGATGAACGCAAGAAAGAAAGCCCCGCCCGTTAAAAAAACGCCTGCCGGGGTGGCGGCGAAAAAAACGCCTAAGAAGCCGCCTGTTTTCCAGGGGAATATCGCCATTGTTCTGGATGACTGGGGGTACAATCTTAATTCGCTGCCGTTTATCGAAGAAATAAAATATCCTCTTACTATTTCCATCCTGCCGTATCTGCCGTATTCGAAAACTGTTGCCGGGGAACTGCACGCCCGGGGTTTTGAGCTTATCCTGCATCTTCCGCTCGAACCGCATGAGAGATTCAGTCTGGAGCACAATACCATTATGACTACTATGAAAGAGGATGAAATCCTGGCTATCCTTAGAAAAAACCTTGAAGATATCCCGTTCGTCAAAGGGGTCAACAATCATATGGGTTCAAAAGCGACCACCGATGAAAAGACCATGGGCGTGATCTTCGGGGAATTGAAGAAACGAAGGCTGTATTTTCTGGACAGTTTTGTGTCTTTGAACAGTGTCTGCGCCGGGCTGGCGGAACGGATGAATATCCCGTTTGCCAAGCGGGATATTTTCCTGGATAATAAATCCGATCCCGAATACATCAAGGCGCAGTTGTACAAACTCAAGACAAAAGCGAAGATGTATGGAGAGGCCATCGGTATCGGGCATGATCGCAAGACCACCGTGCAAGTGTTGAGAGAGATGATGCCGGTACTTGAGAGAGAAGGATACCGGTTTGTGTTTGTTTCACAGTTGTTGAATTAACGGGGCGCTATGCTGGTAATGGGAATCGAGACTTCGTGTGACGAGACTTCTGTCTCCGTGGTGAAAAACGGCAGAACGGTTCTTTCTAATGTGGTAAGTTCGAGCCTGCGTTTTCACAAACAGTACGGCGGTATCGTTCCGGAAATCGCTTTTCGCAAACAGTTGGAGACTATTGCCCAGGTTGCGGAGAGCGCCCTGCGGGAA
The DNA here is from genome assembly GCA_028687525.1 of Candidatus Omnitrophota bacterium. GTDB lineage: Bacteria > Omnitrophota > Gorgyraeia > Gygaellales > Profunditerraquicolaceae > JAQTZX01. The sequence goes on along the minus strand of JAQTZX010000002.1, from coordinate 5,701 downwards.
GCGGGGGTTGATCTTAAAGATATAGGCCTGATCAGCGTGACCGACAGCCCGGGGTTGCTGGGTTCTCTGGTGGTGGGTATATCTTTTGCCAAGGCGGTCAGTATCGGAACCGGGATCCCTCTGCTGGGGGTGAACCATTTACACAGCCATGTTTTTGCCGGTTTTCTGGAGGAGAAGAAACCGCGGTTTCCCTTCACTGCTTTGATTGTGTCCGGAGGGCATTCAAGCCTGTATTATGTGAGGGATTTCGATCGTATCCGGCTTATGGGTTCGACAAAAGATGATGCCTGCGGAGAGGCTTTTGACAAAGTGGCGAAGATTTTGCAGCAGGGGTATCCCGGAGGCCCGGTTATAGAACGGTTGAGCAAAAAAGGGAATGCCGGCAGGACGCGTTTTAATTGCTTGAACAGCAAGGAGCCGTATAATTTCAGCTTCAGCGGTATCAAGACCGCTGTTTTGTATTATGTTAAAAAAAACGCGCGCAAAACAGTATTATCCGGCCGGGACGGATTTGTTTGCGATGTGGCGGCTTCATTCCAGGATGCGGTTATTGAAACACTGGTCGTTAAATCTTTGACGGCCTGCAAGTCGAAAAAAACAAAACGATTGGTGATCGGCGGCGGGGTGGCGGCGAATGGCCGGTTGCGGACGGTTTTGAGCCGTGAAGGAGCGGCGAAAGGGATTGAAGTTTTTTTCCCTTCCCGGGAATATTGTATGGATAACGCCGCTATGGTGGCGTGTCTCGGGTATTATCTTTACAAAAAAGGGCATACTTCGGATCTAAAACTGGACATTCATTTCAATTAAAAGGGGGCGGCGGGATGTTATCGGATAAAGATATTATTTTGCGCCTTGGCTTATCGGTTGTCTTGAGCGGTCTAATCGGGCTGGAACGCCAGATCCACCGCCGCACCGCCGGTTTACGAACGCATATATTGGTAAGCCTCGGATCCTGTTTGATCATGTTGACGTCGTTGTATGTGTTTGAATTGTATAAAAATATTGCCGGTCTCGATCCCAGCCGTATCGCCTCGGGAGTGATTACGGGCATCGGTTTTTTAGGCGCGGGCGCGATCATCCGGGGCAGGGATGGAGTAAAAGAACAGGAAGGCGTGCGCGGGTTGACTACTGCGGCAAGTCTTTGGATCGTGGCGGGGATCGGGCTCGCGATAGGGTGTGGTTTCTATAATGCCGCTATTTATGCTTCTGTTTTGGCTCTGGTGGTGCTGGTTTTTTTGAGAATAATTGAAGAAAAGGTCCTGGGTGGAAGTTAACGCGGGTTCGCGAACTGAGGTGTGGAAATGTCGGAAGGAAAGCTGTTAACAGTCAGAGAGGCTGCGTTATCTCTGGGAGTCACGGAAAAAGAGGTTATTGACCTGGCGGATAAGGGATTGTTGAGACTATCAAAAATCGGCAGCGGATACGTGCGTTTTAACCGGGATGATGTGGAGCGGGTGAAGAAATTGGGGGAATTCAGCGAGCACGGCCACCGGTTTTCATTCCGGGACAATCTGTATGATTTTTTCTATTTTAATGATTTTTACCTTGTTGCCTTTTTGATTATCGCCGGCTTGTTGTACATAATAATGAGCCGGTAAATCCCGTTAGATAATACCGGTTTTCTAACGGCTTGACGCCAACGGTGGTATCAAACCGACGGCTGCTTTGCGAAGAAAAGCCGCCGATTGAAATCGATGGTTTTCTCCAACGGGATAAACGCGGGGAGTTGCGAGAGATGGTTGAACGGAGGAGGCGTTTGAGGGTTTTTAGGCATATATTCAGGTACCGGAGTTTTATCAAGAGTTTCGGGTATGCCTGCACGGGGATACTCTATCTGTTCCGGTATCATCAGAATATGCGCTTGATTTTTCTGATGGGAATTGCGGCGTTCCTCGGAGGAATATTCTTTAGATTGAACGGTAATGAGCTGGCGGCGTTGTGTATTACCATTATGCTTGTTTTCATGGCCGAGATCATCAATACCGCCATTGAGCTCATGCTGGATATGGTAACCAGGAAATATCACCCCATGATAAAAATGGTAAAAGATGTGGCCGCGGGAGTAGTTCTTTTGGCGGTCATAAACGCCGTGGGCGTAGGCTGGATTCTTTTCGGCAGGAAGGTATTCCCTCACTAACAGGGTGGATATGCCGCACAAAGGAACGACGCACGCAACGCAGCAGATTGGGCCTGCCTGCCGGCCGGCTTTTTCATCAGACTGCTGAATAAAGGATCTATATGTCCGGAGAACGTATTACCCGCAGACAGAAAGACGTATCCCGGCTGGTGCGCGAGAGGCGCCAACTCCAGGGATACAAACTGTCCGCCACAAAAAAGATTTTTCATCTTGCAAAAACTTCTGTAAAATAGTATAGTATATATTCTTGTCAATTTGATAAGGTAAAGCCGCCGCAAGACCAGACGCGGTTTATATAGACAATAACGGCGGAGTAGCTCAGCGTGCTCCCTGCCTGCCGGCAGGTAGGGAGCACGCGGCTCATACCCGCTTGGCCGGTGGTTTTCCCGTTCTTTCCTGAAAGAAAAAGTAAGGAAAAAGAACGGGATTTCGCCGCTTGGATAAAGCGAGGGCGGCTCAAAAATCCACTCTCCGCATAGATGATGCGGTGGAATAAGAAGATTAACGATATATCGGCGGAGTAGCTCAGCCTGATAGAGCACGCGGCTCATACCCGCTTGGCCGGTGGTTTAAATCCACTCTCCGCCATTGATTTGCTGGGTTAACTGAAAAAAAACAACCATAGAAAGGAGGCAAGTATGAAGATACTCAAAATCGTCCTGGCTGTTATTCTCCCGCCTGTCGCGGTGTTCATGCAGGTAGGAGCCACAACTCACTTATGGATCAATATCGTGCTTACGTTGGTAATGTTTGTTCCGGGGATCATCCACGCTTTATGGCTGGTATTAACCGATAAGAAAGCCAAATAGGCATGGGGCGATAATCGGGTTTGACGAGTCGAGGCGTTTCTATATTTTTTTGTAGAAACGCCTTTTTTTATCTGAGTTACTGATAATTTGTTCCATAATTTGTCCCCGGAAAATGTTTGTTTTTAGTATCACCTATGTTATAATATGAACGTATCCAAAGGTAACTCCATTAAAACCAAAGAGTTTAGTATTATGATGAAACTTTTTTTATGTTTCGTTGGGATCCTTTTTTGTTTCTGTTTCCGCGTTTCCATTCCTCTTTACGCAGATGAGAGTGTTTCTTCGGAAGAATCTTCATTGCCGAAGCATCACGTAGATGAGATCGGGGTATTTCTGGGGTACGGGGATTCGACCGTAACGGATAAAGATAAGTATCGGGTTATGCCTCTGGCAGTGCAGTTGGGGGTTAACTGCGACAAATACGGGCTGGGTTTTTCCGATTGGTTTGAGCGCGGGATACGCGTTTTTTTTCACAAGGATTTCCGGCCTGCCGGGATTACCGCGTTCATTTTTGAGCCGTTTTTGAGCACGGTTATCAGCCCTGATAATAATATGGAAGCTGGAATGAATATTTTTTTGCGTTATACCTGGCCGCTTACCGAAAGAATCCGTCCGTATTGTTTTGGCGGCGGCGGGGCTATGTTTATAACCCAGCATTTGCGGGAGCAGTCGACACAGTATGATTTTACCCCTCAGACAGGGGCGGGGATCGCTTTTCTGGTCACTGAAAAGACCGCGTTCAGCGTTGAATACCGCTACCGGCATTTCTCGAACGCCGATCTAAAAGAACCTAATGAAGGCGTGAACACAGACATGGTTTTTTTCGGGATAACCAGGGTGTTTTAGCATGAAAGAAAAGTTTGCATCCAGGATTGCGTTGGTTATAGGCGGAAGCCGGGGTATCGGCAGGGCTGTTGCTTTGCGGCTGGCCCGTTCGGGCTTTGATATCTGGCTTGCCTATCACTCCAACCATGAAGCGGCGCAGGAAGTCCATTCTTTGATACGGCAGATGGGGCGTGCCTGCGAGTTGATGGCTTTTGATATCGCGGATCTTCAAGCTTCTAAGAATGCTTTGGAAAAAAGATCGGAGGATAATCCTCCGGATGTCGTGGTGTATAACGCGGGGATTACCCGCGATAATCTGCTGGTGTGGATGACAAAGGAAGAATGGGATATGGTCCTGCGTACCAACCTCGACGGTTTTTACAATGTTGTTCATACGGTCATTTTCGCGATGCTGCGGGAGAAACGCGGGCGCATCGTGGTTATTTCCTCCGCTTCAGGCCAGATAGGGCAGGCCGGACAGGTGAATTATTCCGCTTCCAAGGCCGGGCTTATCGGCGCGGTAAAGGCGCTTGCCCGCGAAGTTGCCAGAAAAAATATTTATGTGAATGTGGTGGCGCCGGGTGTCATTGATACCGAGATGTCGCAGGATCTGCCGAAAGACAGGATCCTGCCTCTTATTCCTTTACAACGGTTCGGGACTGCCGAGGAAGTGGCCGCAGTGGTTGACTTTCTGTGTACCGAACCATTGATGTACATCCACGGACAGGTGATAGGCGTAAACGGAGGATTGGTACTATAACCCTGTCATGAAACAATATGATGATATAGTCGCGGGAAGCGGAGTGAGCGGTTTGACCTTGGCTTTGCTTCTTGCGTTAAACGGGCGCAAAGTTTTATTGCTGGAAAAAGCGCCTCAGATCGGCGGAAGTTTAAGGCGTTTTTATAAACAGGGCATTCCTTTCGATACAGGGTTCCATTTTACCGGGGGGTTTTCCCGGGACGGGGTCCTGGCCGATATGCTTGAGGTTTTAGGTATCCGTAATTGCCTGAAGCCGGTGTTTATCTCTCAGCCGGGAGCGAATCGTTTCGTTTTTGAGCGTGAAGGTTCGGCGTACGATCTGCCGTCCGGAACTGATAACTGCCGTGCCGCTTTGCGGGGATATTTCCCCCGTGAATCCTCCGCCATCGACGCTTATTTCGCACTGGTGCAGAAAGTCTGCCGTCAGACAATGTCCCTCGACTTGCGCAAGATCGCGCTCACCCCGGATGTTATCGATGAGGATTATATCAGCCTCGATTCGGTGCTTGATTCGTTGACTTCGGACGCGCGTTTGCGGGCGCTCTTATCGGCTTACTGTATGTGTTATGGGACACAGCCGAAAGAAATATCCTTTGCCAACCACGCACGCGTGGCCTCCGGATTATACGAATCCGTAGCCCGCATTGAGCAGGGGGGCGAGGCGTTCATCAATGCTTTTCGCGGGCGTTTTTCCCGGTATGATATCGATATCCGCTGTAATACATATATTGCCGAATGCGCCCGGGTACAGAATGATTATGCGGGTGAATTTGTGCTGAATACCGGGGAGGTAATACAGGCGGACGATTGTATCTTTACCGTTCATCCGCATGAGATACTTAGGACTTTGCCTCAACACTGTTTGACAAAAGCATTTGTCGAGCGGGTTTCCGCTTTCGAATCTTCGATCGGTTTTTTTTCCGTTTTCGGCGAGGTCCTGCAGGCGGATGCCGATGGTTTCGGGCCAAGCATCGTTTCGCTTTTTCCCGTTGGGGATCTGAACGTTCTGCTTGATCCGGATTACGGAGGCAAGCCGGCTTTGGAGGTTATCCGCAGTGTCGAAGAGGGGATGGACAATAAACGGCATTGTGTTATTAACGCTTTTGAACCGTCTTTTTACGCGCAGGTGCGGCAGTGGGCTGATTCTTCGGTGGGGAAAAGGCCGCAGTT
>JAQTZX010000104.1 GCA_028687525.1 Candidatus Omnitrophota bacterium | reverse complement strand
ATCTTGAGTGTCACTGCTTTTGAAAAAATATCTCTTCCCCGTCTATTAAACAATACAGATTGTGCTGTGCAAAAAAACGATAATCATAACCAATTAGTATTATTTGAGTAATGTTGGGACACTACTGAACCGTCCCCCTTTTTTCCAACAACATTCATTTTTCTTGACATCGACGTGGAAAAGGCCTATAATTACTTTCCATGGAGAATGAAAAAAAAAGAGAACCGCGGGACAACGCAGTAAAAAAACCGCGGTTTTTTTATTCGGCACGCCGTTTCCTCCGGAATCTTATCCCTAAGAAACGTGAAGACGAACGCATATTCGAACGGGTTCCGGCAAAACTCACCATCCGCTACCGGAACCTCCGCTCTAAAGAATGGGGCCTGCTCCAAACCTGCGATATAAGCGCCAAAGGAATCGGCCTTTTATCGGCACATTACCTCCCCCTGAATACTCCCCTGGAAATATGGCTGCCTGTTCCCGGCCGGGGAGAATCAATGTATTCCCGGGGAAAAATAGCCTGGTCGAAAACGATCTGGTTCGCTCAATATCGGGCGGGAATAAAACTGGACAGGCCTGAGCTGGTGGGCTTACTGCCGATCCTCAGACAGCGGCATTCGTATTCCTCGTAACTTACAGCCTTTATTCATTCACATCCAGAAGATACAGACTGCGGTCGAACACGCCCTGCGGAGAAACCACCACAAGATTTATCTCTTTTGTCCCGCTGTAGTCATAGGAAGTATCCAGCACGTTTTCATCAAAAGAGGGAATTGCCGCACCGGTATTCCCGGACCAAAGATATTGCACCTCCGGCTGCATGGAACCGGTATCGGCCATATAGTAATTCGAAAACACTTTCACGGGCTCTTTGTTTTTACCGCGCACCACCGATGCACTTAAATCCACCCGCGACATATCATACCGTTCATTTTCCGGTTTTAAAGAAATATCCAAAAACAACCTCAACCCGTATTCTATCTGGCTGCCTTCATTGATTTCCTTAAGCCTTTCTTTGGACAATCCGGCCGTGTCCCGGAAACCGTCTTTCGCTTTTTCCAAAAGCCGGGTATAGTACTCCTTTGCCTTGACCAGTTCCCTGTCCCATTGCGAAAGAAGCCCCAGTTGGTAAAGGCTGGAAATGAGCCAGGGGGTCGTTTTCTGAGCTTCCTCCCCGCATTCTTTCAGGGAAACGGATTCCTTTTTCTGCGCCACCTGCTCAAAACACAGCCGTCCTTTATCCATGTCCCTCAAAACATAGGTATAGATAATGCCTAATTTAAAAAGTGCTTCGTCGTAATTATTGCTGCAGGGATACTTTTTTATAAAATCCTGGTATAGATTCTTTGCCGGGAGATACTCTTTCGCTTTAATAAGAGCAAAAGCGCGCTGAAGAATCATAGCTTCGGTAAAAACCGTGTTCCCTCCGACTTCTTCAATCTTATCGTATATCTTCACGGCATAGGATATAAAATCTTTCTGGACAAGGAACAATCCGGCTATCTCATTCAAGTTCGCGACTACCTGTTCCAACGGGTAGACTTTGACGATATTATCAATATATACCGTATACAAGACCTGCGCGAACTCGAACTTACCCTCTTCGTAAACCCGGCGGGCGAATTTATTCACTTCTTCCGCGCCTCCCGAAGTCCGCGCCAGCTTCTCCGCGTACAGACGGTACACGCCTTCAGCCTTTGCCGTCTCCCCGTATGATAACACGGCGTCTCCGGCATGTTTAAGCGGAGCCATATACTCGGACGCCTGCGAGTATTCCTGTACCGCTTTAAGAAGCTCCTGGGATTCCTGCCGATGCGAAACCCCCTGCTGTTCCCGGTGAAAACGCCAGAGCAATACCCGGGCGTATATGTTCAACGGATCATGCGGACCGGAATTCTCAACCACCTTCCGGGCATTATTCTCTATTTCAGTCTTATAATCATTGCCCCGGTCGAAATATTCATCCCATTTTTGTTCTTTCTCCAGATTTGCCATCTGTTCATAACGTGCTAAAGCCGTATAATAATTAACATAAAGAACAAGGTCTTTTTTCTCCGGGAAAGACTTTTTTATAAACTGGATGAATTCCGAATACCGGTTATCCTTGAAATATTCATTTTTCAGGTTTTCGAACGCTTCAATCCGCTCAGCGGGAATTTTCGCTTCTTCGATCGTTTTACCGGTGGCGGCATTAACGGGTGCATTGCGGGCAAAAAGGAACGGATTCCCCGCGGATATCGCGGTTAATACAAAGGCCGCTATAAAACAAAACCGGTTTTTACTCATTTTTAATTCGCGCTTTCCTTTTTCCTGCTGTTATTGCTGTTTTTCTTAAGGTAGGCGGCGGGATTTTTCCAGAATTCCCTCAATACATAGTACGCCTTACGGGGGATCCGCTTATCCAAACCCCCTTCTTTTTCGGCGGGATTGACGGCGACGATTCCGAACCATTCTTCATTCATATTCTTGTTGCCGTTTGCCTTGATGTCGAAGTAATAGCTCCCGTTCGACCAGTTGGATTCGGTATCATGGATCTTCCAGCTTTCGGGATCATAACTATTGTGTTTCCACCATTCATCGGTCCATTCAAAAATGATCCCCCCGATACAATTACCCTCTTCCCCGGGGTTATCCGACAGGTTCTCATATATCTGCCGCCATTGCGCTTCCAGAAAAAAAGCCTGCATGTTCTGGTCTTCCTTCAGCAATTCGGCATTAAAACTGTCCGCCCCGAACTCGGAAATCAACAGGGGTTTATCAAAGGTCGCCCGCAGAGACCTGAACATATTGCCGAAAGTTTTGCCGCGGTAAATAACACAAGCCACCAAATCCACATCCCGGCAATACTGATTTGCCACATCAAGACCGATAAGTTCCCCGTTACCGAGAGCGACCGGATGGTTCGGATCTATCTTATGAATTTCCTGCGCCACTTCATTTATAAAAGAATAATAAATTTGAAACCGCATAAATCTCTGTTTCTGAAGATCCGGCTCGGCGTCTATTTCATCCGTTGACCAGGGATTTATGTTCCCCTGACAGGAATAATTATTCTCATTCCCCAGTATCCACAGCAGGATACCGGGTTCATCCTTGTAAGTTTTTACCATTTCCAATACTTCGCTCTTTACCCTCTGCTGGAAATCCTTATCCCCGTAAAACGGGCAGGGATATTCCCAGAACCCCAGCCAGTTCCCCATAACCACGCGTATCCCGAAGAGATTAAAAAGGTCTTTGAGGACTTTCTTTACCTGCTCGGGATTTTCACCGGACTGATAAATACGCACCGTATTGATCCCCATATCCTTCATCAGCTTTCCGTCCACCAGCCACGGTTTATAGGGGTCCGACCACCAGTCATAGTCATGGCTGCTGCCGACGGGGATAGGATTGTAACAGACGCCTTTGACCACATACGGCCTGTTCCCCGTCATCAATTTGTACCGGTTGTTCTTCAATTTCCGGATATACACCGCGGGCCTGGGCTGAACGGACATCCATAAAAACAAAAGGAACACCGCGATCCCGGCGCAGAGAACGCCGGCCATAAACCAGCGTCCCCGGGCATGCCGGGATCGGGGTGTTCCTTCGCACTCACAGTTTCCGGTACTATTATTCGTACTTGATTTCATCAAGATAAAGAGTCGCCCCTTCGGGGTTGACATCTATGTTGGTCGCCCAGGCAAATCCTCCGATGATCTTGGTCATATCTTTGCCTTTAAGGTCGATCGTATACTGTGTCCAGTCCTTGTTCAGGATAACCGGTCCTATGGTCGCGGTATCGGAATCGGAATACTCTCCCATAAGCCCGCCCACCTTGAATTCTTCTATCCTCTCGCCGCCTTTCGCGCCGCGCGCCCAGAAAGTAAGCTTGGACGCCGCAGAAAGATCATATCCTTTATCGATAGTCGCCCAGTTATTCGGCGGATCCTGCCAATACATTCCCGCCCAACGCGCGCCTTGAGCAGCTTTTCCGTTATAGGTGATCTTTATACAGGTATCGCCCAAATACGGGTCTTCCTTGGAGGACTGTTCCAGTTTCAAATCTCCGTAATCCCCCATCCACCCCGACGGAAAAAAGTGATTGTTGGCGGAAGAACTGTCCGAAAACACGTAAAACGGCATGGACTCTTTTTTCGGGCCCTCCTCTTTCAGGGAAGGATCGAACTCAAACTTGATATCGTCAAGATAGAACGTACATCCCTGGGAATTCAAGTCGGAAGTGGTCACCCCGCAGAAAGCCCCGTTAACATATGAAACATCCTTGCCCGCCAGGTTGATCGAATACTCCTTCCAGGAATCCGTAAGTTCAACCGGGCCCATTTCAACGCTCAAGGAATCCGGATATACCCCTTTGATCCCGCCGACGGAAAATTTCTTGATGAGTTCGCCGCCTTTTTCACCGCGGGCCCAAAAAGTCAGCTTGTTCATGCCGGTAAGATCGAATCCGCCTTTCTTGCTTCCCCAGTTATTCGCGGGATTCTGCCAATAACAACCTGCCCATCCCTGGTTCTGGGATTTTTTCGCGGAATACACGAATTGAATACACGTGGTGCCCGAATGCGGGTTGTTCGCATACTGATCATTCAGCTTGAGATCACCGAAATCCCCGATCCATCCCGAGGGGAAAAAGTGACTGCCGCGCGCGTTCTTGTCGGTATATACAATAAATTCCTTGTTCTGGCCTGCCGGAGCATTCTGGGTATCAGAAGCCGCAACCGTTGCGCCGCCGGCCGGTACCGCCGCACTTTCTTCAGCAACAACACATCCCACGCTCATGAGCATAAGCATGGCTAAAATAAACAGTTTTTTCATTTCTATCCCTCCTTAATCTTATATTGTTCAGAGTGCCATCCCATTAAATAATTTTCTATTTTCGCGGTTCCCGCCTCCTTTCTATTTCATTTAATTGCAACGTATTACAAAAAATGTTTTTTTATTTGCTCTTAGTCCACATATCCTGGTACTCGAAATAAGCTTTGCGTAAATGCCTTAAATACGGGCTCATCTTGCCTTTCCCCTGGCTGCAAAGCCCCAGCCATTCTTCATGCATATATCCGTCCGGGAACGGCCCGGTGAAATACCCTTTGCGGTCATGTATCCATGGCTCGTACGCCTTCCACCACTCATCCAGCCATTCGAATATCACGCCGCCGATGGCATTTCCCGCGCCCTCCGATTCCGCCATATTCAATTCGATGTCTTCCCAACAGCCCCGGTGGTATTGGGCCTGCATGGATTCGGCTTCCTCCAAAGAACTGCCTTCCGCGTACGCGGGACAACCGTATTCAGTGATAAATACCGGCTTGCCGGCCAGATCCCTGACCTGCCTCCACAGAAAACCGAAACCATACCCGCCGCGGTACACGTTGGTGCCGAATATATCGATATCCGGGGCGTTCTTCGCGAAACGGTCCAGAAACAGGGCATCGCCGCTGCAGATAGCAACCGGATGATCCGGGTCTATCGCCTTGATCTGCCTGGCAACTTCATTCGCAAAACGGAAAAAAACTTCCGGTTCTTTGTCGGCATTACACCCCACCCCGTACACATTCTCGTTCCCAAGCAGCCAGAACAGAGTATACGGCTCGTCTTTAAACTCCCTGACCATTTCCGCCACGGATTTCAGCATATTATTCTTATG
>JAQTZX010000103.1 GCA_028687525.1 Candidatus Omnitrophota bacterium | reverse complement strand
GGGCGTTACTTCTTTGATGAAGGGGCGTTTTGCCGGCGATAAAGATTTGGAACTGGCCGGAAGGATTTTCGGTGCGCTCGGGATCACCCTGGTTGTTTCCCGGGAGACCCTTATGGATTCGGTTACCGCGATTTCCGGCAGCGGCCCGGCTTATCTGTTTTATATCTTTCTTGCCATGGAGACCGCGGCAAAGACCCTGGGGTTGAATCAGAAAGAAGCGGATACGCTGGTTTATCATACGATTACCGGTGCCGTGCATTTGTTGGAAAAAGAAAAATTTGACGCGGAAGGACTGATTGCCAAAGTCGCTTCCAAGGGGGGGACCACAGAGGCCGCGCTGCGGATTTTTGACGACAAAAGAATGGGTGAAATACTGCAGGAGGGCATACGCGCCTGCCATAAAAGAGCGCAGGAACTTTCAAGGAGGTAACGATGGGGCGCATCGGTATTATCGGGGGCAGCGGGTTGTACAAAATAGAGGGGATTAAAAATATAAAGCCGGTTTCCGTAACTACTCCGTTCGGGAGACCTTCAGGCAAGTTTATTCTGGGAACATTGGAGGGCAGGGATGTGGTTTTCGTGCCCCGTCATGACGTCGGGCATCGTATTCCTCCCAGCCACATAAATTACCGGGCGAATATTTTCGGGATGAAAAAACTCGGCGTCGACAGGATAATTTCCGTGAGCGCCTGCGGCAGTCTGAAAGAGGAGATACGCCCGCTGGATTTCGTGGTGGTCGATCAGTTTGTGGACAGGACCAATTACGCGCGGGATATGAGTTTCTTCGGAGAAGGGATCGTCGTTCACATAGGTTTTGCCCATCCGGTATGTCCGGAATTGAGCGCTGTTTTGTTCCGGGCGGCGAAAGGACTTCCGGTGCGGGTTCGTAACGGCGGAACGTATATAAACATGGAGGGGCCTGCGTTCTCGACGTTAGCCGAATCGAATCTTTACCGGAGTTGGGGAATGGACATTATCGGGATGACCAATTTCGCGGAGGCTAAACTGGCACGGGAGGCGGAAATCTGTTTTTCGTGCCTTGCCGCGGTTACCGATTACGACTGCTGGCGCAGTCCGGATGAAGAGGTTACGGTGGATATGGTCGTTAAGAATCTGTGTATGAATGTGGAGAACGCCAAGAGGATCCTTAAAAAAGCGGTCAAAGAGATCTCCGAGGCAAAGACCTGCTCCTGCGGTTCGGCACTGAAGGACGCGATCATCACGGACCGGAAATTTATTCCGGCAAAGGCTAAGAAGGATTTGAACATTATAATCGGCAAGTATGTGAGATAACCGTTAACCAAGAGGCCGGTTAATTTCGTCTATATCGCTTGTCCCGGGATATCGAACGAGATTAACGCTGCTGACGATACTATGGATTATAAATCGACGCTTAATTTACCGAAGACCGATTTCCCGATGAAGGCGGATCTGCCTAAACGGGAGCCGGGTCTTCTGAAATTATGGCATGAGTCGGATATCTACGGACAGCTTCGCCGGAAAATGCGGGGGAAGCCGAAATATATCCTGCATGACGGCCCGCCGTACGCGAACGGCGACATCCATATCGGACATGCTTTGAACAAGATCCTGAAGGATATGGTTGTGAAATATAAGACCATGCAGGGGTTTGATTCTCCGTATGTCCCGGGATGGGATTGTCACGGACTGCCTATTGAACATGCTCTTCTTAAAGAATTGAAGATATCCAAGCATCAAATTTCCCAGGTGGAATTTCGCAGGAAATCTCACGATTATGCCATGAAGTTTGTCGGCATACAGCGGGAACAGTTTAAGCGTTTAGGCTGTTTTGGCGACTGGGCTAATCCATATTTGACGCTTTCCCGTACGTATGAGGTGGGTATACTGGAGTCGTTTTTAGCTCTTTACAACAAAGGATATATTTACCGGGGGTTAAAACCCGTCAATTGGTGTTTCAAGTGTGAGACTGCTTTAGCCGAAGCAGAGGTGGAATATGAGGATCATTCTTCCCCTTCTGTTTTTGTCAAATTCAGGCTTGATGATGAAAAAAACTTCGGGAAAGACGCCTGCCTTTTGATCTGGACAACAACTCCCTGGACGCTTATTGCCAATGTTGCCGTTGCCGTGCACCCGGATTTTATTTATGTGTGCGTTAAGACCGGATCCGGTATTTTTATTGTAGCTAAGGATTTGCTGGCGAGCGTGCTGGAACGGTGTGCTATCACGCAGCATGAAGTGTTGAAAGAAATTACGGGAAAAGAAATTGAGAATTCAGCGTATACTCATCCATTCGGGCTGCGTAAAGGCAGGGTGGTCCTGGCGGATTATGTTTCCCGCGATGACGGGACAGGGTTGGTACATACCGCTCCCGGTCACGGGAACGATGATTATTTGCCCGGTATCAGGTATGATCTTGATATTATCATGCCTGTTGATAACCGCGGAAAGTTCGACCAGTCTGCCGGAGAATTCTCCGGGATGAACGTTTATGACGCTAATCCATTAATAATAGAAAAACTGAATACATTAGGGGCGCTTCTCTGGTCCGGGAAAATCCAGCATTCATATCCGCATTGCTGGCGTTGTAAGACCCCGATAATTTTCAGGGCCACCAAACAATGGTTTCTTAATCTGGATCGCGATAATCTGCGCACCAGGCTTATTGCGGTTATCGAAAAAGATGTTTCCTGGATTCCGGAACGGGGGAAAGAACGTATTAAGTCTATGGTTGAATCGCGTCCGCATTGGTGTTTATCCAGGCAAAGGTATTGGGGAGTTCCAATTCCTTCTTTACAGTGCAAAGGATGTGCGGAGGAATTTTTTAATCCGGAGGTAATACGGGTTTTTATCGAGCTTGTGAAAACAGAAGGCACAGACTGTTGGTTTACCAGGGATATAAAAGATTTTGTTCCCGAGGGTGTTGTGGAATGTCCGCATTGTAAAGGCACGGATCTTGAAAAAGGTAGAGACATCCTGGATGTTTGGTTCGATTCCGGAGTGAGCAGCCAAGCGGTGCTTAAGGATAAGACCTATGAGGGGCTTGTTTTTCCCGCGGACCTGTATCTTGAAGGTTCAGACCAGCACAGGGCGTGGTTCCAGGCTTCTTTGATACCCGCGGTGTGCATTGACAATAAGCCCCCTTTTAAGGCCGTTCTTACTCACGGATTTGTTGTAGACGGAGAAGGCAGAAAAATGTCGAAATCCCTGGGAAATGTTATTTCTCCCGCGGAAATCATCAAAGATTACGGCGGAGATGTTCTTCGTTTATGGGTGGCTTCGAGCGACTATAATGAGGATATCAGAATCGCCAAAGAGATTCTGGCGCGGCTTTCGGAGGCGTACCGCAAGATCAGGAACACCTCGCGGTTCATCTTGAGCAACCTGTTTGATTTCGATCCCGGTACGGACAGCGTTCCCTGGGAGAGTATGCAGGCGATAGACAAGTGGATACTCTGGAGGATGGAACGGGTTTTGCTTCCGGAGGTGGAAAAGAACTTCGATGCCTTCGAGTTCCACAAAGTGCACAAGCTTCTGTATGATTTCTGCAACGAGGAATTGTCCATGCGTTACCTTGACATGATAAAGGGGAGATTGTATACTTTTGCCGCGGCTTCCCCGGGGCGCAGGTCGGCGCAGACCGCCATGTTTACCGTGTTGGATTCCCTGACGAGGATGATGGCCCCCATAATCGTTTTCACTGCGGAAGAGATACGGCGGAGCATGCCGAAAGGGAAAAATGAAAGGGACCCGGAGAGCGTACATCTGCTCGGCTGGCCGGAAAAGAAGCGGTTCCCCTTTGTCCCGGAAAAGGTAATGCTTGAGAATATAGACGAGATAATCGCCGGAGTGCTTCCAGCGGCCGCAAAAGAGCTCGAGGAAAAGCGCTGCAAAGGCGATATCGGAAGTTCCTTTGACGCTAAAATAAAAATATTGACAAAAAATGAAAAGTGTTATGAAATATTAACTTGCCTGAAGGAAGAGGATTTATGCGAAATCTTCAAAGTGTCGCAGGTTGAGATCGGCAAACCTGCCGGGAACGTCCCGGTTTCCGCCGCGGATTTTGTTTTCGGCAAAGGGGATATCGTTGTTTATAAGGCTGAAGGATTGAAATGCCAGCGTTGCTGGAATTATTCTCTGTCGGTGGGAAAGAACGCGCAACACGATACTCTTTGCGAGCGGTGCGTAAAAAGCCTGTCCGGTTCGGCGAAATAGGCGGTTATTAACTTTGGAGGAAAAAGTGAAGAAAAAGTTTGAAAAACACGAGCTCGTTGAATTCAAAAAACTTATATTGAAAGGGAAAAATGCGATCCTTGAAAATATTGAGCATATTTCCGGTGAAGGTTTGAATCAGTCCCAGAAGGACGCCGCCGGGGATATATCCGGTTATACGTATCATATGGCGGATGTCGCTACCGACACCTATGACCGTGAATTTTCCATGGGGCTTGCTTCAAATGAACGCAGGCTCATTTATGAATTCGATGATGCTCTGAAGAAAATTGACGAAGGGACTTACGGTATCTGCGAAGACTGCAAATCGCTCATCGCCAAGACGCGGCTTAAAGTTATTCCGTACGCGCGTCTTTGCCTTAAATGCCAGGAAAAGAAGGAGAAGCGCTGATTTTTTCCCGGCAGAACGGGTATTTATGATTTGGGGCATAGTTTTCGTGATTTTTGCCGCCGACCGCCTCACCAAGATATGGGCCGTCGCCCATCTATCTCTGTATCAATCCATTCCTGTCGTAAAAAACATCTTCTATATAACGCTCGTGCATAACCGCGGAGCGGCTTTCGGTATTTTGAAAAACCAGGTTCCGCTTTTTATCGCTGCTTCCGTGTGCGCGGTTGTTATGATCGTGTATCATCTTAAGAAAGACGCTGTCCGCAGCCGGAAACCGTCGTTGTATACTTTTTCCCTGGGGCTTATCCTGGCAGGGGCGGCGGGAAATCTTGTTGACCGTGTTTTCCTGGGATATGTGGTTGATTTCCTCGATTTTCGCGTTTGGCCGGTATTCAACGTCGCGGACAGCGCGATCACGGCGGGAGCGGTGCTGCTGGGAGTGGCGATGCTGAAAGAAGAGTTGAAAGACAAGAAGGCGGCACGCGACTAAGTCGTTTTCTTTACGAGTTCCCGGCTTTTTGCCGTCGGCCGCGGCTTACGCTTCGCTGCAGGCGTGGGATAGTGAACGCGGGTATGTCGCCTTCCGATAGAGAATGGCGGGCGGGTTCCGCAGCCGCCGGAAACGCGCGGGAAATTTTGCGGTCCCGCCAATGTTTTAATGGCGGGGAAAATTTTTCTGAGCGGGGATATTCCCGGATATTTCCCGGATCCGCTCGATAACTTCAGGTAAGAAAATGGAAAAGATTACACTTACGGTTGAAGTGGCTGACCAGGGGAAGCGGCTGGATGTTTATCTGGCGGAGTTTGCGTCCGGGAGGCAGTTGGGGTTGTCGCGGAATTTGATTCAGCATGCTATTATGACGGAGAAGGTTACCGTGAATTCATCCGTTGTGGTTAAGCCGCATCATAAAGTCAAGGCGGGGGATACCGTGGTTTTCCTGCCGGAGGAGAAAAAGGAACATCCGCTTCTGCCCGAAGACATTCCTCTTGAGATTGTGTATGAGGATGATGAGCTGGCGGTGATCAACAAGCCGGCGGGATTGGTGGTTCATCCGGCGCCGGGCAATTACGAGCA
>JAQTZX010000102.1 GCA_028687525.1 Candidatus Omnitrophota bacterium | reverse complement strand
CCATGTGCGAAAAAGCGTCTATCTTCTTGCGCAGCCGCTCGGAAACATGGCTGTATTTTTCCAGTTCGTCAATCTGGCCGGCAAGATGCGAAGGATACCGGGAAGCGTCGAACCGGGTGATCTTCTTTATAAAAGAACGTCCTGCCTTGATATTCGCCCAAAACTGGCGCTTGCCGATCCCTGAAGGACTGACTATTCCCAAACCGGTGACCGCTATTTTATTCATCGTACCGCCTCATGATTAAAGAAGAATGTATGCCGGAAAAACCACTGCTTGTTTTTAAAATGGTATTCACTTTTTTCTGCCGAGCTTCGTTGGGAATATAATCCAGGTCGCATTGCGGGTCTTGTTCTTCCTGATTGATGGTGGGAGGGAGAATGTTTTTCTGGAAGATCATGGAACAAACGGTCAGTTCAACGGCATTGGCCGCCGCCAGAGGATGGCCGATCATGGACTTCAGAGAACTAATAGGCAGTTTATATGCGTAATCTCCGAACACCGTCTTATACGCATTGGACTCAAAAATATCATTCATGCGCGTCGATGATCCGTGCGCGTTGATATAATCTATCTCCTGCGGCTATACAACTGGTCATCGCGGTCCCCTCCATAGGCAGATCCGTCATATGAAAAGCGTTACAGCTGGTGCCGAAACCGAGGATCTCGCAATAGATGCGCGCCCCTCTTTTCAAAGCGTGCCGGAGTTCTTCAAGTACCAAAATCCCGGCGCCTTCCGAGAGTACGAATCCGTCGCGTTTATTATCAAACGGCCGGCTGGCCGCCTCCGGATCATCGTTACGCGCCGACAAAACGTTCACCACGTCAAACGCTCCAAACGTAATGGGGGTCAACGGGGCCTCCGCGGCGCCGGCGATCATGATATCATGCCGCCCGTCCTGAATAGATTCCAGGGCAAAACCGATGGAATCAGTCCCGGCGGTACAACCCGTGGATAACGTACTGCACACGCCTTTAAGCCCGTATTTCACGGAGACTTCTATCGAGGGCGTGTTGAACATGGCCGCATCATAAAGGTCTTTTCTCACTTTGGAAGGATCAATGGGATTTTTTCCGTCATCCGTCACCAGGGCGAATTCCTCTTCCATATATTTGGTACCGCATATGGCATTGGCCAGGCAGACCCCGGCGCGTTCCGGGTCTTCTTCGGAAAAATTCAATACGCTGTCCTTGACCGCCATGGCGGCCGCACACACGCCGAACTGTACATACCGGTCCATACGCACCGCTTCTTCATGCGTAAGCCCCAGCTTAAAGGGATCGAAATCTTTTACCTGCGCGGCGATACGGGTATTAAACAGGGAAACATCGAATCCTTCCACCCTGCTCACTCCCGACTTGCCGGAAGACATGGACTTCCATACGTTCTCTTTACCGATACCGTTCGGGGAAACAACGCCGATCCCCGTTACCACCACTCTTCGCTTGTTCATCACACATATCTCCTGTTAAAAACGCACCGGGTACATACTGCCTGGCTGCCGTCAGGCAGTATGTACCCGGTGCAGATTTTACCGCCGGATGCGAATTTAGAGTTTATCGACCCTGCTCACCTTGAATATGATGTTTCCTCCGTCCGGGCAAGTTACCGTATCAATAGAATCATGGTCTTTCATAAAGAAAAATTCGGCTCCGAAGTTCAGGGCAAAAAGAGCGGGAAACGCACAGTGGAATGCCGCCCCGCAGAAACCCGGTATGCACTTTAAACCGACGGTCTCCCATTTATCTCCGACCTTGTACCCGCAGGAACATTTCCCCTGCGCCTTGACGACCTCAATAGCCATTTTCTTCGGGTTCGGTCCCTTATGATCCGGATCCTTTGGAAGGGCATCGATCTTTCCCGTTTTATCGAATATCTCCGCTTTAAATTCCATTTTACCGCCGTCAGGGCAGGTTACCAGCAGGGAACGCTGGTTATCCCGGAAAGGAAATTTCGCCCCGAAGCTCAAAGCGTATATGACCGGGAAAAGCACATGCGCCAGCCCCAGGCAAAAAAACTGCGGCGGATGGGTAAAATCTTCCAGAATAAGTTCATCCCCCACCTTATACCCGTGATAACATTCACCGAAAATCCTCGTCACCGTCAATTTCAACTTGGGAAAAGGAGTATCAACCATGCCTTAAACCAGTC
The DNA here is from genome assembly GCA_028687525.1 of Candidatus Omnitrophota bacterium. GTDB lineage: Bacteria > Omnitrophota > Gorgyraeia > Gygaellales > Profunditerraquicolaceae > JAQTZX01. The sequence continues at coordinate 3,551 of JAQTZX010000102.1, read as the reverse complement.
CTTTCACTGCCGACAAAAACTCACCCCGGGTAAGAAATTTTTTTTCGCGTTCTACCTGATGCACCAGATCAACCAGCCGTTCATTCAAGGGCGCATCCAGATTATTGTTCTTCGCCAGGGCCACGAATGCACCGTTTATATAATCTATCTCGGAGGGCCGGCCCCTCCTGATACTCTGCAGTATGGAACCGTACAGAGGCTCCCTGCTCAAGCTTGTCATGATACCGGAAAATATCTTCGCCGCTTCTTCCGCCGGAAGAGAAGTTAAACGCGTCAAACGCAAAACGGGAAAATCCGGCAGACCTTCCAGATGCGTCCCGGTCCGGGAAACAATATCCATCCCTTCTTTCCAAACAGCGACAGCCGCGCGGCTGATAAAAGGATCGGCAAACGCTTCCTGCATGGAAACTCCCAGGATAGCCGGAATGCAATTATTTGCATTCACGAATACTTTCAGGTATTTCATGCCTTTTATATCCTCGGTTATTACCGAGGGGAAAATGGTATTCAAAGTATTCGCTACAGCGAGCAGATTTTCATCCGGCTTGCCGGATAACCTTCCGATTATCCAGCTTCCTTCGAAATTATGCACCACCGTTCCTGGTGCCAGATAAGTCGCCCCGAACATCACAATACTGGTAAATATGCGTTCGCGGTCGAAATAACCGGCGGCTATATGCTCCGCCTGTAAACCATTCTGGGTGGTAAGAAGAAACGCGTTGTGCAGGCCGTTCACGTTTTCTTTCAATGCCGCTTGGATATCCTGGGTCTTGACCGCCAGGATAACCAGGCCCGCATCAACGTCGAGTCTTTCGGCGGCATCAATGCGGACAGATACGGTCCCCCGCACGCCCGAGATGGAAATCCCCTTTTCCCGAACGGCTTTGACGGATTCGGGATGCCCGATCAAAAGAACATCTTCGTTTTTAAGCTTCAGGTAGCCGGCCACAAGGCATCCGATGGCGCCTGCGCCGATGACCGCGATCCTCATGGAATCAGGATGATTTTCTGGGAAAACCGTACTTTTTATAATCGAAACCGCTCTGGTCTAAGAGCCGTATCATCATGCTGTAAAAAGGAGACGGGACATCCGTAAAAAACGCGGCGATGACATCGCTTTCCTCGACCAGCGGCACCTTTCTGCTCCGCGCATTCTCCTCCGCCCTTTTTATCACCGCTTCCTCGGTGATATGGCGGTGAAAAACCGGGGTCTTGGAAATCATAAGTTTGAGCTTATCCTGTGTTTCAATATCCCAATTCATGGATAGAGCCTTCCTTTAATATATTAAATTTTTACTATTCAAATTTTTATATATTATACGTCCGCGGGCAGTAATGTCAAGCAAAAAAAAGGGGGAGGGCGAGAAAAAAGGGGACGGTTCTATTTTTCGTATTCAAAAATCCGTTGAAAAATAGAACCGTCCCCTTTTTTCTCCATCCCGGATGCTAAAAACCACCGGTTATTCAACCGTTTCTTGAGTCTTTAATGTCCCGAATTTATTACAGGTCGCCTCTACTTCAACAAGGTCGCCTCTTTTCAATTCCGGGATAATAAACATCACATACTGCTGATTTCCCTTCTGCAGGGTAAAGGTCTGCCGGATTTTATCCTCTCCGTTCAGGCGCACCTCTATCAACCTGATGTAATGCTCCAGCGGGTTCTGGACCGGATGATCTACGGTTATAGCAACCGTATTCGCGGATACAGCCACATTGACGGCATCCGGAGGATGCGAAAAAGCAGGGGTTAAGAATACGCCGGTAAAAACACAAAACCACAGAATTATCTTCATACCAGCCTCCTTATGCAAGTATTCCGTTTATCCGGTCATTTCCTCCACGGGAAGGACAAAAGCCTTGATACCCTCTTTCCCCAGTTGTTTCCTAAGCCCTCTAACCTGTTCCAGCAGAAGATTGACGTTTCCATCCTCCACCACCGTCATGCACACATTATTGGCACCGGGCCAGACGCTGGAATCAAGATGCGGTCCGCTTGTTTTCCCCTTCCCCAGCACCCGCTGCCATTTGGTAAAATTCTCTATGGAACAGGCTGTTAAAGACCCCATAACCTCTTCATCAATGGCTTCATTATAAATGATCATGACCATCTTCATTTTATTTGCCTTTCCCGCCTTTTAAAAGCGAGTATACGACCGGCACCAGCACCAGCGTGATAAGCGTGGATATGCTCAAACCTCCGACCATGGCAACACCCAGGGGCCGCCAGACCTCCGACCCCTCGCCTTTGCTCAAAGCCAGCGGCAGCATCCCGAACATCGTGGTAAAAGTAGTCATCAGCACCGGACGGAGCCTGTTTGTCCCTCCGGTAATGACAGCTTCGTGCATGGCGATACCGCGGCGGCGCAGAATATTGATGTAATCCACCAGGACTATCGCGTTATTCACCACGATACCCACCAGCATGACCAGCCCCAGGAATGAAATGACGCTCAAGGCAACCCCGCCGGCGTATAGACCGGCAATAACCCCGGTGAAAGCAAACGGCACGGAGAACAGGATTATGAACGGATCGATCAAAGACTCGAATTGCGAGGCCATTACCATATAAACCAGCACGACGCCGAGGCAGAAAAGCAGGATCAGGTCGCGGAACGCTTTCGCCTGTTCTTCCACGTCGCTCCCCAGGTTAACGGTAATATCCGATGAATACTTCTGCCGGGCAATGACCTCCCTGACATCCCTCGCCACATCTCCCAGGGAACGGCGGAAAATATTGGCCTCCACCTTGATGATACGGTCCTGGTTCTGCCGTTCTATCTCGATGGGGCCGGTCCGCCTGACAACGGAAGCTATACTGCTCAGTTTCACGCTCTCACCGGAAGGCAACAACAACGGGATATCCTCGATGTCTTTTACACTGGCGCGGTTTTCATCTTTCAGCCGCACGAAGATATCATACTCATCTCCTCCCTCGCGGAACTTGCTGGCGGCTTCCCCGTAAAAATACGTGCGCAGGGTATCGGTAATCACCGCCATGCTCAAACCCAAAGAAGACGCCTTGGTCCGGTCCACTTCCACCTGGAGTTCGGGCTTGCCCAGATCGCGGGAAATAGAAACATCCACAATCCCTTCGATCCCCGATATCCGGGAGCTCAGTTTATGAGCCAGGCTGTCTGTTTCCTCCAGGTCAAAACCGAAGATTTCTATCGAAATGGGTTTGCCGCCGCCGAACATCATCCTTGAAAAAGGACTGCCTGCCTGGATCCCGACTTTTTTAACCCCGGTTAACGCGCTTATCTTCGGCCTGATATCTTCGGCGATCTCTTTTACCGAACGCGTCCGCCGGCTTATTCCCGATAATTTTGTCCCGGCGTTGATAATATTCGACCCCAGCTTGGAACCGAATGCCGCGCCGAAACGGGAACCGCTGGACTGCCCCGACCGGACAAACATCCCTTCCATCTCCGGGATTCCCGCGCGGAATATTGCCTCCACCTGCCGGGCGACTTTGTCCGTTTCTTCCACGCGCGTACCAACGGGAAGCTCAATAGTAACACTCAGGTCCCCGGTATCTTCTTCGGGGATGAATT
>JAQTZX010000101.1:1770-5761 GCA_028687525.1 Candidatus Omnitrophota bacterium | reverse complement strand
GGAATCCCAAAGGATGTCATCCAGCGTTCACGGCAGATACTCACCCGCCTGGAACTCAGCGGAAAACTGCACGATAAGATCCGCAGCCGGGGACAGGAAGAAAACCAGCTCTCATTATTCGGGAACATTCCCGACACGGGGCTTGAAGAAATCGGGGAAGAACTGGACAAGCTTGATATCGATTCCCTGCCCCCGCTTTCCGCTTTGAACAAACTTCACGAATGGAAGGAGAAAATAGGAAAAAATGGGAAACGTACACATCCTGCCACCCGAAATAATCAGCAAGATCGCCGCCGGAGAAGTCATTGAGCGCCCTGCTTCCGCGGTCAAAGAGCTCATGGAAAACTCCCTGGACGCTGGAACTAGCCTTATCGAACTCCACGTCAAACATGCCGGAAAAACACAAATAAAACTACGGGACAGCGGCTCCGGGATCAACCGGGAAGACCTGGAAAAACTTTTCCTGCGGCACGCGACCAGCAAGATAAGCCGCCTCGACGACCTCTACCGGATCGGCTCCCTGGGCTTCCGGGGAGAAGCCTTATACAGCATTGCCGCCGTCTCCGATATCACCCTGCGCAGTAAAACAAAAGAACAGGACAACGGATGGGAAATCCACGTGCGCGGCGGAGAAAGGCTCTCGCTAAAACCTGTAAGTTTCCCCGACGGCACTGAAGTGGAGGTGAACGAACTCTTTTTCAATACCCCGGCGCGCAAAAAATTCATGAAGACCAATACCACCGAACTCAACCGGATCATCGATATATTCACCTCCTATGCCCTGATTTATCCGGACATCCGTTTTTTTTTAGCGCATAATGACAACCCTGTTTTCGACCTGCCGGCCGGCGGAGACCGGATCAAACGCATAGCTAAAACGCTAAACCTGGACCCCGGGCACATCCTTGAAACAAAAAAAGAATTCCCCGAAGATCAACTGCGCGTGCATCTTTTCCTCGGAGACATAAACATCCAGCGCCCGTCCAAAGACACACAATTCATTTTTATCAACGACCGGCCGGTACAAAGCCGTTCCTTGAGCTTTCACCTCAACCGGATATACCGCCTCATCATGCCGGAAGGGACAAACCCTTTTTTCATAGTGCACGTGCACTTGCCGCCGGAAGACGTCGACGTCAACGTGCATCCCGCCAAAAGGGAAGTAAAGATCAAAAACGAGGCCTCGCTCATCTCCCTGCTGCGGCCCCTGTGCGAAGAAACACTCATGTCTTTCGGCAAGGCGAAACTGGCCCACGAGACCATTTTTTCCGCGCCCCAGATTGAAAAGCTTTATTCGCCCCCGGCGGCCCGGGATACTTCACCTTCCGCGGTAAGAGAACCTCTCCAGAAACCATACCTGCACCGCATGCACGAAGATCAAACCTTCGACTTTTCAAACCGGCTCCCCGCGCCTTTCCAGCAGAAAGCCTTGAAAGAAAAATTATCCGGCTGCCGGTACATAGGGACGCTTTCCAACAAATATCTCCTGCTGGAAAGCCCGGGTTCCCTCCTGATCGCCGACCAGCACGCCGCGCATGAACGGGTGAATTACGAAAAATTCAAGAAACAAGCGGCAAACGGAAAGATCGAGATCGAACAATTGCTTACGCCTGTTTTGATCGGATTGAACCGGCAGGAATTACTGGTATGGGAAGAAATTAAAGACAAATTGGAAATACTGGGACTGTCCACTACTTCCTGGGATAAAGAAACTATCGCTTTACACGCCCACCCGAGGCTGATCACCAGACCGGAAACCGCGGTACGCAATATTCTTTCCGGGATAGACACCCCTGCCTGCGACATGGACACCCTTATCCGCCGCGCCTGCCGCCGGTCCATCATGTTCGGAGACAAAACGCAAAAAGAACAGGCCGAATTCATCCGCGTAGAACTGCTCAAATGCGAGGATCCCTTCATTTGTCCGCACGGCCGGCCCACCGTAGTGGAAATTCCCGAAACATACATCAGCAAACAATTCCTTAGATAGATGGGGACAGGTAACCGATTAACCCTGAACCTTGTACCGGGTACAGCTTTAAAGCTGTACCCGGTACAAGGTCAAAGCTGTACCCGGTACAGGGTTACATGACTTCTTGTTCGCAGGATGCGATGGCTTTGTCAACTTCCTGTTTCAAGGCATCGGGAAGGCCCATGATGGAAACATCCAGGAAGCCCCGCACTATGGCAGACTGAGCTTCATCGGCGGAAAGACCGCGGGCCATAAGGTATTCTATCTCTTCTTTGGCGATCTTGCCTACCGCGGCTTCATGGGACATATCCACCCCTTCCTGACAGCCTTCGAGTTCGGGGATAGCGTAGATATTCCCTTTGTTCCCCATTATCAAACCCCGGCATTCAAGATGGGCTTTTACCGGAGCCACTTCCCCGCGCAGGTTGCCGCGCGAAATGATGGTGCCGTTATGGGATATGGCACGGGCGATTATCTCGGCACGCGAACCCTGGGCGGACAGGTTCACGCGGGAACCGACATCCAGGGTCGAACCCGGGTGGGCATACAGAATAGAATTATAACGCGCCAGGGCATTCCTGCCGGCAAGCACGGCTTTGGGATACATCTGGATATCTTTAACCGGTTTAAGGCAAATATAATTGGAAAGAAAAACCCCGTTTTCTTCAACGATGGTGCCGGTACGCGGACGCACGGCGATATCTTCCTGCCAGTTATGGATCATGGTAAAGGTCACCTTCGCGTTTTTCTTGATATAGATTTCGGAAATCCCGATATGCATGCCGCTGCCGCGCACGGTATCGGTGGTACAGCCGGTAATGACCTGCAATTCCGAATTTTCTTCGGCAATAATGATATTATGCACGCTCTGCGCCAGGCCGCCCGTTTTCAAAAAAAGGCAGGCCTGCAAAGGGAAAACCGCCTTTGCCCCGGGAAGCGCGCGGATAAAATACCCGTGATACGGGTTTAACTGGGCATACGCGGTATATTTATCGGCGTCAACCTCAACCGCCCTCCAATAATAATCCCACAGCCAGTCGTATTTCTGAAGGGCATGCGTCGTGCTCATGACCTCAAGATCCTCTTTCCCGCTCACGGCATGGATGACATTGTGGTCCATTTGCAGAAAAGTCCCCAAACGCTCTTCTTCGCTGAAATCTATTCCCGCCTGCAAAGCCGCGCGCGACTGCGTTTCGGTCAGCCCGTTTATCCCGGAAGGATACTCTGCCCGTTCAGGATCTTTTCTAAACTGCCGCAAATCGATATCCGCTCCGAAAAGGGATTTTTTATCCCGGGCAAGATGAGCTTTACCGTCCAAACTATTCTTCAACCTTTGCATGTCAGACATTTTCCGTACCCGTATTTTCGTATATCCTGGATTATCTTCTTCGGGTCTTTCACGCAATGAAGCAGGCCGTCGGAAAGCACGCATCCCGTATCCGCCTTTATATAATCCAGTATATACCCGGTGTGTGTAATAATAAGCCCGGTCCTGCCCCCGGTACCCAGAAAGTTTCCGATGATCTTGCTCATGAGGCCCACATTTTCCAGGTCCACCCCCGATTCCGGCTCATCGAAAAGCACCAGTTCGGGATCCTGGGCAATGACCTGCAGGAGTTCCGAACGTTTCATCTCTCCGCCTGAAAAACCGAAATTCATATCCCGGTCCAGGAAATCAGTCATTGACAGGGCATCGGCAGTTTTTCCCAGGTCGAAGCCTTTATTCCGCGAAGCAGCACTTTCCAGTACCTGGCGCAATTTCACCCCCCGCACCGTAGGGGGGCGCTGAAAGAGTATCCCGATCCCCAACTGTGCCCGTTTATCTATAGACATCCCCAATAAACTCGCGCCTTTGAACAGGATATCGCCTTTAGTCACCTCATACGAAGGAAACCCCATGATCGCCATTATCAGCGATGTCTTTCCCGAACCGTTCTGCCCCAGAAGAACCATTACGTCGCCGCGGGACAGTTTAAGATTCAAGCCTCCGACGACTTCTTTGCCGCCGATATTCACATG
>JAQTZX010000101.1:0-1760 GCA_028687525.1 Candidatus Omnitrophota bacterium | reverse complement strand
AATCTTTGATTTCAAGCAAAACTTCTTTAGACATGAACCCCTTCTTTCGAAACCTCCGGGAACGCCTCAACGGCTTTACCGTTAAACTGCGTGCCCCGGTTTTTCTTCAACTCCCCAACCGCCTTTTTCCTTCAAAAATCGTCCCACGGTGCGCCCTCGGAAAAATCATGGCATCGTAACCGCCGGCAACCGGAATAATAACCGTTCATCTCCCTCCTTTTACTTGGACATCATGCGTTCCGCGGTCTGTCTTTCCTGCCGTTCTTTATTTATCTTCTCCATCAAAGAACAATCCGAACGGTTTCTCCTCATATCGCTCATTCCGGAAGGTCCCATCATATAAAACGAAGCGGGATTAAAAAACTTCTGCCCGGATACCGCGATGAACAAACCGGCGGACAGGGTAAACGCGGCGGCAATCCACAGGAATACGGCAACAACGTATCCGAACCCCTTTAAAGTTTCCCCTTCAGTCTTACGCGCGACAACAAGGACAAAAAAACTCACCGTCAACAGAACGACCGCCGGTACAAACGCGCAAACACCCTTCACAACGCTTAATCCACACATATCAAACCTCCTGTGTATTACTTGTTAAACAATTGCTTCACGTCCGGGTTTTCCCATTCCGCATCGGCTGTCTCAAAGACCTTCCGGAGCTTGTACCCATCATTCCCGCGACAAGGCTGTAAAGAAACATCTCCACACTGTTAATATAACTATCTCCTTCTACACGGATGCAGTCCACTTCCATTTTTTCTTGAGAAGCATCTTTATCCGGGCGTGCAGTTTGTCAAAATCGAACGGCTTGGTCAAATAATCGTCCGCTCCGATATCAAAAGCGGTAATTTCGCTTTCCTTGGCGGTAACCGCGGTAAGCATGATGACCGGGATAGCGGCAGTCTCCAATTTTGAACGCAGCACCTTGACGGCCTCCATACCGTCCATGCCCGGCATGTTCAGATCCATCAGGATCAAATCCGGTTTTTCCCTAAAAGCGCGTTCAACCGCTTCCCCGCCGTTGGAAGCCGTCACCACATCATATCCGGACACGGTCAAACGCCGCTGCATGGAAGCCCGAATATCCGCCTCGTCATCGGCAATAAGAACTTTCGCTTTATCCCTTTCTTTGGGCGCGGCCTGTTTCTCCGCGGGAGACTGTTCAAGCACATCCGCGACTTTCGCCACCTCCTCCATAGTGGTCAAACCGCCGGCAATTTTTCTCATACCGGACATTGCCAGAAGCTTCGTCCCGCAGGCTATCGATTCCTTCAGTAATTCATCTTCCGGAGCGCTGCGCGCGATAAGAGACTTCATTTTCTCACTTATCTTAAGCAGTTCAAATATGGCCGCCCTTCCCTGAAATCCCGAAAAATCGCATTTTTTACATCCCTTGCTTTTAAAGAACTGTTTTATCCCGAACTGCTCTATGTAAACCTTGAATTTATCCAGCATATGCGCGTCCGGAGTATATTCCACCTTGCAATAGGGACAATTCAACCGTACCAGCCTCTGAGCGATGATCAAAAGGAGAGAAGAAGAAACCAGGTACGGTTCAAGCCCCATATCGAACAACCGCGCGATAGTGGCGATGGAATTATTGGTATGCAGGGTGGAAAGAACAAGATGTCCTGTCATGGAAGCGCGGAAAGCGATCTCCGCGGTCTCGGTATCACGGATCTCTCCCACCAATATAACATTGGGATCCTGCCGTAGAATACTGCGCAAGGCATTGGCGAAGGTGACTTCTTTTACCGGGT
>JAQTZX010000100.1 GCA_028687525.1 Candidatus Omnitrophota bacterium | reverse complement strand
ATTACGTGCAAATGTCGAAAGAGAGCCTTGCTGCCGGTGAATACGCCACCGCGCTTAAAGAGCTCACCGTAGCGGAATACCTCGATCCTTCCAATCCCGATATTAAGGCATTGGCAAACCGGATACGAGATTCGCTCCTACGATAAGATAAGTACGTTGAGGATGTATAAAGTGCTGCATTGCGGCCACGCCATTTTAAAATCCGTAGAACGTAGATGGTAAATCGTAATGAGCAACCATAAGGAATTGTTGAGATAACGGTTCCTTTGCATTGCGTTTTACGGATTACGGATTACGATTTGTGGAATACGCGGTTATTAATAAGGTTTGTGCCTGTCTCATGATAATTCCCTTTTAAAGATGTCCCGAATATTTTTGTTGGATGCCACCGCTTTTTGTTACCGGGCTTTTTACGCGTTCAGCGGGCTTTCCACTTCTTTCGGGCAGCCGACGAACGCCGTATACGGTTTTATTAATATCCTGAATAAGATCCTGAATGACCATAAGCCTGAATTCATTGCCGCCTGTTTTGACGTTTCCAAGGAAACATTCCGGCAGAAAAAATTCGCCGAGTACAAAATTCAGCGCCCGCCGATGCCCGACGGTTTGTCCACGCAGATACCGTATATACGAAAGGTGGTATCCGCTTACGGTATTCCTATCCGTGAAAAAGAGGGATATGAAGCGGATGATATTATAGCCGTTCTGGCAAAAACCGCGAAAAAAAAAGGCATGCAGGTCACGATTATCAGTTTGGATAAGGATATGCTGCAGCTGGTAGACGAGGATGTTTCGGTGTTCAATCCGTATAAAGATGACGGGATTACCTATACCCCGGAAAAGGTGCGGGAGCTCTTCGGCGTACCGGCTTGCCGGATAACCGACATGCTGGCGTTGATGGGGGATTCTTCCGATAATATCCCCGGCGTGCCGGGGATCGGCGGTAAGACCGCGGAAAAACTCATCGGCCGATTCGGTTCTTTGGACAATCTTTTAGCCGGTCTCGATCAGGTGAAAGAGGAAAAGATCCGTTCGACGATACGAGGCAATCTGGAAATCATACAATTGAACAGGGAACTGGTTAGCTTGTGTACGGACATCGGACTTGAGTTTGATGTGGATGAACTGCGGCCTTTGCCCGCCGATACCCGGGAACTTTTCCATCTTTTTAAACATCTTGAGTTCAGGAAGCTGCTGGAAAAGCTCGATATCACCGAAGACGCGGTGCGGGGAGAAGAGGTAAAAGATATCGCGGATGACGATATCCCCGGTGTGTGCGGGGGCGCCTCAGAGCTTATTGTCAACCTGGACGGAGAAGGGAATATCTTTATCGGCGCCGGGGATAAGATTTTTTGCCTGCGGGAGCCCGGACCTCGCCTGGCGCGGTTTATGGCCGGGAGTTCAGTGAAAAAATCCGGGCACGACCTGAAAAAAACCGGAAGGATTTTGTCGTCCAGAGGCATTACCCTTAAGGGGCTGGGGTTTGATACCATGATAGCGGGATACCTGCTGAATCCTTCCAAAGGAAGATACGGTTTACATGATCTGGCCTGGGATTACCTGGGTAAATCGTATAAACCGGAAGCCGGGGAAGGCGCACCGGGTATTTTCCTGTCCGGCGCTTTGCGGCCGGTGCTGGAAAAAGAATTGCGCGATAAAGATTTGTTCAAATTGTTTTCGGATATTGAAATGCCCCTGGTCGCGGTCCTTGCGGATATGGAATCGAACGGGATACGCTTCGACCTTGAACTTCTCGGGCTATTGTCAGCGGACCTGGAGAAACGGCTTCAGGAGCTTATAAAAAATATCTATGAATTGAGCGGAGGGGAATTCAATATAAATTCGCCCAAGCAATTGGGGGAGGTATTATTCGGGCGGCTCAAACTGCCGGTGGTTAAAAAAGGCAAGACAGGCCCTTCTACGGACGAGGAGGTATTACGGAATCTGGCCTCAAAACATTCCCTGCCGGCACTGCTGCTGGAATACCGGCAGTTGTCGAAATTGAAATCCACGTATATTGATCCGCTTCCCGGGCTGGCGGACAAGAATACCGGAAAGGTTCATAGTTCATTCAACCAGGCGGTCACGGAAACAGGCAGATTGAGCTCGAGCAATCCCAACCTGCAGAATATCCCGGTAAAGACCGATGTGGGCAGGAACATCAGGAAGGCGGTCATTGCTTTCAGCGATGAAAGTCTGTTGGTCTCCTGCGATTATTCCCAGATAGAATTGCGCATCCTGGCCCATATATCCAAAGACGAAAATCTGGTTGCCGCATTCAGGAATAATAGGGATATCCATAAGGCGACCGCGGCTTTGATATACGGGGTTGAAGAATCCGTGGTGAGCGATGAAATGCGCGATACCGCAAAGCGGGTCAATTTCGGCATTACCTACGGCCTGACCCCGTTCGGCTTATCCAGGGACCTGGAAATCACGCCCGATGAGGCGCAGCGTATAATCGATGCCTATTTTGTGCGTTATCCGGGAGTGAAGGGGTATATTCAGGCGCAGATAAAAAAAGCCGAGAAGAACGGTTTTGTGACCACCATTCTGGGAAGGCGCCGGTATATACCGGAGATACTCAGTAAGAATCAGAATCTCCGCCAGTTCGCCCAGCGCCAGGCGGTAAATACCCCGGTGCAGGGGTCGGCCAGCGATCTCATCAAGTCGGCGATGATCGAGATACACAAGGAATTTTCCGCGGGGAAGTTTAGGACAAAGATGATTTTACAAATACACGATGAACTTCTTTTTGACGTGCCGCGTGCGGAAATGGAAGGGGTTGTCTGTCTCATCAGGGAGAAGATGGAACACGTATTGGAACTGGACGTCCCGGTCAGGGTCGATATAAAAAAGGGGAAGAACTGGCTCGAAATGGAGGATTTTCATACAAAGGAGGGGGGGCAATGAAAATAGCAATGTGCGCAACAGAGGTAGTGCCGTTCGCCAAAACGGGGGGATTAGCGGACGTGGCCGGAGCTTTGCCGTTAGCCCTGGAAAAACTGGGCGAGGAAGTGATTGTCATTATGCCGTATTATAGGACGGTGAAAAATATGAAACAGGTAAAGATCGAAAAGCTCAAGGAAGACGTTTTTTATTCCGTTATCGGCAAAGGCGTAAAAGTATATTTCCTGGATAACCCGGGATATTTCGACCGCGATAATCTTTACAGCGAGAAAACAGGCGATTATCCTGATAACCTGGACAGGTTCTCGTATTATTCGCGCCGCGCGCTTAACCTGTTGAAAGAAATAAAATTCAAGGCCGATATCCTGCATTGCCATGACTGGCAGTCGGCGCTGGTCCCGGTGTACCTCAAAGCCCGGTACAGCCGCGACCCCTTCTACAAGGATATGAAGACAGTTTTTACCATACACAATATAGGTTACCAGGGGTTGTTCAAGCAGGAAGAATTTCCGAAACTGGATCTGAATTGGGAACTGTTCAACATGGAGGCGCTGGAATATTACGGCAAGATAAACGTACTCAAGGGAGGGCTTGTTTTTTCGGATGTGATAAATACCGTCAGTTCCACCTACAGCCGGGAGATACAGACCAAGGAATTCGGTTTCGGCCTTGAAGGGGTCTTGAACAAGCGCCGTGATTCGGTCTTCGGAATCATCAACGGCCTGGATTATGATATTTGGAATCCCGCCAAAGACCGGTTCATCGCCAAGACATTTAACGCCAAATCCATAGCCGATAAGGCCAAGAATAAGGAAGACCTGCAGAAACTGAGCAAACTTCCGCTTAAGAAAGATGTCCCGCTTTTCGGGATCGTGTCCAGGCTTGCCCAGCAGAAAGGGTTCGATATCATCGCCGAGGGGATTGACGAGATATGCAGGATGAAGGTCCAGATGGTGATCCTGGGCACCGGAGACCAGAAATACCACGATATCCTGGAACAGATGGTCAGGAAATATCCCAAGGTTATTTCTTTGCATATGAAATTTGACGATGCCCTCGCGCATAAGATATACGCCGGTTCGGATATTTTTCTCATGCCGTCCCATTACGAGCCGTGCGGATTAGGGCAGATGATCAGCCTGCGCTACGGTACTATACCGCTGGTGTTCAAGACCGGGGGGTTGGCCGATACCGTAACCGGAAAGAACGGCTTTGTATTCGACCAGTATAACAAAGAGGATTTGATTTCCACCATAAAGAAAGCGGTGAGCGCTTATAAGGACGCGGCAAAATGGGGCAGGCTTATCGCCGCGGGTATGGCCTGTAATTTTTCCTGGGACGCATCCGGGAAGGAGTATATCGCGCTCTACAAAAAAGCGAAGGCAAAATAACCGTTGCGCAAAGAGCACGCGCGCCCAGGATGTTTGTATTTCCGCGCGCCGGTGTACTTGCGCGCCGGTATCCGTGAATGGTTTTTATGAAACAAAAGGTAATTATCGGCATTACCGGAAGTTTCGGCAGCGGCAAAACGACCGTGGCGCGGATGTTCAAGCGGCGCGGCGTGAGTGTCGTCGATGCCGATAAGATCGCGCATTGTTTTTTAAAGCCGGGACAGGATGTTTACCGGAGATTAACCGGCGTCTTTGGCGCCGGGATACTTAACAGGGCTAAACGTATCGATACCCGCAGGCTTGCGGATATTGTGTTTAACGACGGCAGGGCTCTTGCGAAATTGAATCGCATTACCCACCCCGCAATCATCGAATCTATCAGGAATAAGATACGGGCAAGTACCTGCCCGTTGCTGGTGCTGGATGCCCCCCTGCTTATAGAAGCGGGATTGGCAGGCACCGTTGACTTTATAATCGTGGTAAAGGCAACCCGGGCGAACCAGACCCGCAGGGTGCGCCGACGCGATTCTTTATCGGACCGCGAGATCAGGCTGCGGATAAAGCGCCAGATCCCTCTCCACAGGAAGATCCGGTTAGCGGATTTTGTCATAGATAATAACGGAACCATTCATGAAACGAAAGAACAAGTTGAACAAATAAGGAGGTTGTTGTGCAGAAAGTAGATATCAGTCTTTTGAAGGAAATGAAGATCACGGAGTTGAATAAATTGGCAAAAGAATTAAATGTGAACGGCATGGCCGGGTTGAAAAAACAGGACCTTATTTTCAAGATCCTGCAGGCGCAGGCTGAAAAAGAAGGTTTGATGTTCGGAGAAGGCGTTTTGGAGATACTGCCTGAGGGATTCGGGTTCCTGCGGTCCGCCAACTATAATTACCTGCCATGCCCCGACGATATTTATGTGTCGCCTTCCCAGATCCGGAAATTCGATCTGAGAACCGGGGATACGGTCAGCGGACAGATACGCCCTCCCAAAGAAGGCGAGAAATATTTCGCTTTGTTGAAGGTGGAGGCGGTTAATTTCGAAGGGCCGGAAGAAGCCAAGGATAAAATACTTTTTGATAACCTGACCCCCGTGTACCCTCACGAGCGCTATAATCTGGAGACCAAGCCCGAAGAGATATCCGCAAGGATAATAACTCTGTTGACTCCTTTGGGCAAGGGCCAGCGCGGCCTTATCGTGGCCCAGCCCTACAGCGGTAAGACCGTTCTTCTGCAGAAACTCGCTAATGCCATAACTTCCAATAATTCCGAGGTTGTTTTGATGGTATTGCTTATCGATGAGCGTCCGGAAGAAGTCACCGATATGCAGAGGCACGTTAAGGGAGAGGTCATATCCTCGACTTTTGACGAGCCGCCGGAAAGGCATCTTCAGGTCGCGGAGATCGTGCTTGAGAAGGCCAAGAGGCTTGTAGAGCATAAAAAAGACGTGGTCGTACTGCTGGACAGTATCACCCGCCTGGCGCGAGCGTATAATTCGGTTATTCCGCACAGCGGCAAGGTACTCTCGGGCGGTATCGATTCCAACGCCCTTCAGAAGCCGAAACGTTTCTTCGGAGCGGCGCGCGCCCTGGAAGAAGGCGGCAGTCTTACCA
>JAQTZX010000099.1 GCA_028687525.1 Candidatus Omnitrophota bacterium | reverse complement strand
AGGCGCCTTGCATCTTGGACTTTTTGATCAGACTGCGTGAGAGGGTTTTTCTGCACCCTGTTAGTTTTAGAGTGGAGCCCAACGGGCAAAACCCGCGGCACCATTTGTTTTCCGCCCGTGGGGCGGAACCATGAGTAAAGGCCCACGGCTGAAGCCGTGGCCTGGTCGAATGGTCAAGGGCGAAACCAAGGAGCGGGGAAATGGGAGTCCTTAAGTTAGGCATGCCGAAGGGGAGTCTTCAGGAATCCACTTTTAAAATGTTCAGAAAAGCCGGGTTTAACGTCTCTCTGGCTTCCGAACGTTCGTATTTCCCTTCGATCGACGACGTTGAAATAGAGCCTATCCTTCTGCGGGCCCAGGAGATGTCGCGGTATGTTCAGGACGGCGCCCTGGATTGCGGGATCACCGGCAACGACTGGGTCATGGAAAACGCCTCCGATGTCTCCAGGATCAGTGATCTGGTCTACGCAAAGCAGAGCCTGGCGAAAGTCAGATGGGTGTTGGCGGTACCTCAATCATCGGGTATTACATCGCCGAAACAATTAAAGAATAAACGCATCGCCACGGAGTTGGTGAATGTCACCAGGGGATATTTTAAAAAACACCGGGTTCCCGTGGACGTGGAGTTCTCCTGGGGGGCCACGGAAGTCAAGGTGAATGCGGGGTTGGTTGACGCAATCGTGGAATTGACCGAGACCGGCCGGAGCCTGAAAGCGAACAAACTGGTTGAGATAGATACGGTGTGCGTGTCCACGACCCAGTTTATAGCAAATAAAGCCGTCTGCAAAAACCCCTGGAAACGGGGAAAAATGGAACAGATTGTCATGCTTTTGCAGGGTGCGATAGCCGCGGAAGAGAAGGTCGGCCTGAAGATGAACGTTAAAAAAGGCGACTTGAATAAAGTTATCGCTTCTTTACCGGCGCTTAAAAAACCGACTATTTCTCATCTTTCCGATCCGGGGTGGCTTGCGGTTGAAACGATTATCGATGAAAAAGTGGTAAAGTTTTTGCTCCCGAGGTTAAAGAATGCGGGAGCTACGGGAATAATCGAGTATCCGTTGAATAAGGTGATATACTAAGTGTAAAGTGTGTAAAGCAGTGATTTTACTTATAAACTTACACACTTAAACACTCGGCTAAGGGAACACTTCACGCTGAAATGTTGTTTTAGGAGGAGTAAAATGCCGTGCGGCAGAAAAAGAAAACTCAATAAAATAAGAACGCATAAAAGAAAAAAGATGCGCCGCCGCCTCCGTCATCTCAAGAAGAGAAATTGGGGATGATGAAGGTTTTTTAAGAAGATAACGCCCGGGATAACTGGCGGAATAAACGCATGTCTTGTATGCTGAGAATGAAAATAGCTTCTTGGGTGCCGGTAGTGTGCTTTTTGTGTTTTTTTACTGCCAATCCCCGCGCCTGTGCTTTTGATAAAAAAGAAGCGATTGCCCTGCGGCATTATATCATGGCCGGTATTTATGAACAGACCGGAGATATCGAAGCGGCGGTCACGGAATATAAAAACGCGGCCAGATTCGATGAAACCAACACGGTTATTCACCTGCGTTTAGCGGCAGGCTTGATAAAGAAAAATGATTTCTCCGCCGCGATCGAAGAGCTGAACACCGCAATTAAACTTGATCCGGAAGCAGTTGAGCCGCATGCTGTTTTGGCCCTGTTGTATTTTTCCGGCAACAAGATCGAAGAGGCCACTCTCGAATACGAGACCGCACTGAAAAACGCTTCAAAATTAGATCCCAAGAACATAGCCATTTACAAGAACCTCGGGGCGATTTATCTGCAGAAGAATAATCTTCCCGCGGCTGAAAGCACGTATAAGCTGGTTGTCGAACTTGCTCCCGGCGATGCTGAAGCCCATTTTTACCTGGGCAACATCTATGATGAGTTAAAGAGAAAAGACCATGCCGTCAGGGAATTGAAGAAAACGATCGAATTGAAACCTGATTACGCCGAAGCGTTGAATTATCTCGGGTATCTGTATGTGGAAGCCGGCGAAAACCTGGAAAACGCGGAGGCGTTGATAAGGAAAGCCCTGGCCATCGAGCCTGATAATGCGGCTTATATCGACAGCTTGGGTTGGCTGTATTATAAAAAAGGCAGGCTTGCCGATGCGGTTAAAGAACTGACTCGGGCATCAGCTTTATTCGATGATCCGATTATCCTTGACCATCTGGGTGACGCGTATTTCAAGGTCAACGACAAGCAAAAGGCGCGCGCGCAATGGGAAAAAGCTTTAAAGCTGGACCCGAAACAGGATAAAATAAAAGGGAAGATCGATAGGGTGAAATGATGAAGTATTCCGAATCTCATATAAAAGAATTACGGGAGCGGGCGAAACAAATACGCCGGCTTATCGTACAGATGTTGTGCAAGGCCTGTTCCGGCCATCCCGGAGGGAGTCTTTCTTCAACCGATCTGGTTACCGTTTTATATTTCGCGGTATTGCGGCACCGGCCGCAGGAGCCGCTTTGGCCGGACCGGGACAGGTTCCATATGTCGAAAGGGCATTGTTGCCCTTTGTGGTATGCGGTTTTGGCGGAATCGGGATATTTCCCGAAAGAAAAACTTTGGACTCTCCGGCAACTGGGCTCCATGCTTCAGGGGCATCCGGACAGGCGTACCCCGGGCGTGGAGGTGGGATCCGGATCCCTGGGACAGGGTTTGTCGGTAGCCTGCGGGATGTGCCTGGCTGGAAAGATGGATAAGAAGGAATTCCGGGTATATTGCCTGATCGGGGATGGGGAAATGCAGGAAGGAAATATCTGGGAAGCTGCCATGTCGGCAGCGCATTATAAATTGGATAATCTGTGCGTTATGCTTGATTTTAACGGGTTTCAGATAGACGGGAAGGTTGCGGATGTGATGAATGTGGAACCGGTAAAGGATAAATGGAAGGCTTTTGGTTGGAATACCATCGAAATAGACGGGCATAATATCAAAGAGATCCTTTCCGCTTACGATAAGGCCGCGGAGGCGAAAGGGAAGCCGTCCATAATCATCGCGCATACGGTTAAAGGTAAAGGCGTGTCTTTTATGGAAAATATGGTTGATTTTCATGGCCGCGCGCCCACAAAGGAAGAGACAGAGACCGCTCTGCGGGAGTTACAGTAAAGCCGCGGGGTTCCATAAAGGTATAAATAAGGATTGATTATGGGAGAAATGCTGTATCAGAGGGATGTGTACGGGAAAACACTGGTTGAACTCGGCCGGGAGAATAAGGATGTCGTGGTTATGGACGCGGATTTGTCTTCTTCCACGCGCACTAATATTTTTGCCAGGGAGTTCCCCGGGAGATTTTTCAATTGCGGTGTGGCCGAGCAAAACCTTATGGCTACCGCCGCGGGGATGGCCAGTTGTTCCAAAATAGTTTTCGCGTCCACCTTTGCCATGTTCGCCACAGGAAGGGCGTGGGATCAGGTCCGGAACAGCATTTGTTATAATCACCTGAATGTTAAGATCGTGGCCACGCACGCCGGGCTAAGCGTCGGGCCTGACGGAGCTACTCATCAGGCCTTGGAGGATATCGCGCTCATGCGGGCGATCCCGAACATGAATATCATTGTGCCTTGTGACGGTCCCCAGACCAGGGAAGCGATTATAGCCGCTTCCCGCATTCCGGGGCCTTTTTATATCCGTCTGGGAAGGCCGAAATTTCCCACGCTGGAGAATAAGGGAGAATTCGTGTTCGGAAAGGCGCAGGTCCTGATGCAGGGCGGAGATGTGGCAATCATTGCCTGCGGGACCATGGTTAATGAAGCGGTTTCAGCCGCGGGGTCTCTGTTGAAAAAAGGCGTGCGGGCACGCGTGATCAATATGCATACCATACGGCCGCTGGATGCCGGTGTTATCCGTCTGGCAGCCGAAGAAACCAAAGGTATTGTCGTGTGTGAAGAACATTCTACTGTGGGCGGATTGTCTTCAGCGGTCGGCGAAGTTGCGGCGGAAACGCGTCCCGTCAGGGTGAAAAGGCTGTGCGTGCGTGAGCGGTTCGGGCAATCGGGAGAATCGTCCGAATTGTTAAAAGAATATAATCTTACCAGCGGGGATATCGAAAAAGCCGCGGCTGGTATTGTCACCGGTAATGATACTTAAATCCTACGCCAAGTTAAATGTATCCCTCGAAATATTAGAAAAACGCCCGGATTCCTACCATAATCTCAAGACTATTTTCGAACGCATCAGCCTTGCCGATACTATTTCCCTTAAACTTCTTTCCGATCCTCGTATTTTGGTAGAGACTAATCGTAAGGATTTGCCCGGGGATAAGGACAATCTGGTTTATCGGGCCGCCGAGTTATTACAGCGGACATACGGTGTTAAAAAAGGTGTCGCTGTCAGGCTTCATAAATGTATTCCCGTCGGAGCCGGACTGGGCGGAGGATCCAGCAACGCGGCAACTGTACTTGGGGGATTGAACAGGCTTTGGAAATTAGGCCTTTCCCGGAAACAATTAGCCGCGCATGCCGGAACAATCGGCAGCGATGTGCCGTTTTTCGTGTACGATTGCCCGTTCGCCGCTGGGCTGGGAAGGGGGGAGATTATCCGTCCGCTCCCATCTTTGCGAAAAACCGGTTTCTGGCACATCCTGGTGGTGCCGCGCGTAAAAGTTTCCACGCCCCTTATCTACCGGCATTGGGATGCCCGGGAAAGTATACGTAAAAAGAAGAATGCCGGAAGGTTGACAAAGGGGGGGTTTGATGTTAAAATTTTATCTTCGGAGCTTAAAAGGCGCGATTTGTCCCGTATAAGCTCTTGTCTGTATAATAGTCTGGAACGGGTAACTGCTGTGTTATTTCCCGTTGTGTGCCTGGTTAAAAAAAGAATCGAAGATTCCGGGATGAAGCCTGTTTTAATGTCGGGCAGCGGCCCGGCGGTATTCGGCATTGCCGCATCGCGAGAGGATGCAGTCGGCGTATATCGTCAGCTTAAGAAAGAAAACCGTTCCTGGGAAGTATTTGTGGCCAGGACGATTTGAAACCCGCTGCAGTCGTTTCCGGAACTGCTCCTGATACACACTGAAATACGCGGTTGTGGTAACGGGATTGTTCCCGGGGCGGGTTTATCCGCCTTCGCGCAGAAAACCCCGTGTGTAAACACGGAGATATCCGCCATAAAACCCGGCGTGATCTCGCCACGACAAAGTCGTGGCGGAAATGCGTGAATGCTGCGCTCCGGCGAGATGTTTGTCCGTGCCCATGAAGGCGGACCTCGCCGGCCCTCGGTCTTGCCGAGAGGCAGGCGCGAAGCGGCGGCGGGTTTTCAGGGGACTACGTCTGTAAAACCGCGGGGTTCCATAAGGGCGGGCAAAACACTGGGCGAAGCAACGAAGGAGGTAGCTGTATGGAAATAACCGAAGTCAGGATATTTTTGAAGGATTCCCCGGATAAAAAACTGAAAGCATACGCCACAGTTACGTTTGACAATTCGTTTGTAGTACGGAACATCAAAGTTATACAGGGCACCAGCGGGTTGTTTATCGCGATGCCTTCAAGAAGAATAAAACAGTCCTGTCCAAAATGCGGCTTTAAAAATGAGATGCGCGCTAAATACTGCAATCAATGCGGCGGCCAGTTATCGCAGTCACCTCGCGTTCCGGTTCAGCAGGAAGACTCCATGTCCGCCCAGTCCGAACACAAGGATATCGCCCATCCTATCACGCAAACCTTCAGGGATTATTTGCAGAAAAAAGTTTTAGGCGCGTATGAGCAGGAAACTGAAAAAAACCCGGGCGATCAGAAAGAATGTCCGCATCCGGCATAGATACGGATGTCCGGATATTTGCTTAAACAAATATTTTTTATAAATTCCGTGACGTCGTCTTGAGCGAAGCGAAATCCCGCCCGTTGATTGGGTCCAAGGCGGGGCAACGGCAGGACACATAAATTTATTTAAAATATAGACAT
>JAQTZX010000098.1 GCA_028687525.1 Candidatus Omnitrophota bacterium | reverse complement strand
CCGCCTCTTGGGATATTGTATCTGGCTTCGTACATTCAGGCGAATTCCCCGCAGTTCCGGCCGCTTATTATCGATGCGGCAGCGGGAAAAATGTCCCTTTCCGGCATCCTGGAACGCATTGAAGCGGACAGCCCGTTTGTAATCGGGATCTCTTCCATGACTCCGCAGCTGCAGGGAGCCGTTGAACTGGCCGGGGCCGTCAAAAAGAAGTTTAAAGATACCGTAAAAATATTTTTTGGCGGACCACATATCAGCGCCGACCCGGCATTTATCGGGCGTTTCGAAGGATTATTCGATTATGCCATTAAAGGAGAGGGCGAGAAAACATTTCTTAATTCTCTCCACGCGCTTGTTTCGGGATGCGTTGTGCCGCGCATACAGGAAGGCGAACCTGCCGCGGACCTGGATAGCCTTCCGTTTCCGGACAGGAAACTGCTGGTCCGGAAGAATTACGGGGCTGTCGAATCCATGATATTTTCCCGGGGATGCCCGTATGATTGTTACTATTGCAGCCGTCCTTCCATCAGCAAGAAGGTACGGTACCGTTCGGCAAAAAATATGGTTGAGGAGATACTGTCGGTGTTCCCCGGGGGAAAAGGAAAGGTCGATTTTCAGGATGATACTTTTACTTTGGACAGGAAGAAAGTGCTGGAGTTCTGCGAGGAAGCCGCTAAACGCAGCGTGTCCCTTGAATGGAGATGCAACAGCAGGATAGACCTGGTGGATGAGGAGTTGCTTACGGCCATGAAGAGGGCGGGGTGCATGCTTATTCATTTCGGCATAGAATCAGGGAATGAGAGGATCAGGAAAGAGGTTATTCACAAAGGCGCGTTTAGCAACGAACGGATATACGAAGTATTCGGGATGTGCCGGAAATCCGGCATACGGGCGGCGGGTTATTTTATGATCGGGCATCCGCAGGAAACAGAAAAAGAGATCGGAGAAACCAAAGAGATGATTGTAAACAGCGGTATTGACCTTATGGGTTTATCCATTCCCACGCCGTTTCCCGGTTCGAATTTATTTGAAATAGCGCACGCGCAGGGCGTGATTAATGAAGAGATCATGGATAAATTCACGCGAAAGGAACTGGGGGAGGGGTATACCGGGAATTATCCTGTTTTTATTTCTCCGTCTCTGAGCCGGGATTATCTTTTTTCCGTAATGCAGGAGATCAACCGGAAATTTTATCTGAACGGCAGGATTTTTTTCAGGAAGCTGGCTGAAGATATTATTTCCCCCCGTGCTTTGTGCCGGGATGCCCGGGATTTTTTTTCTCTCATACTGAAGGGGGTTTCGTCTCGTAAACCGTACGTGAAAGACCGGTAGGAGGAGTTCGTGATGGCGAAAATATCCGTATCGGTTGTCATATTGAACTATAATGGTAAGGCGTTTATAGAACCCTGCCTTGATTCTGTGCTTACGTCTGGATTTTCGGGCTACGAAGTGATCTTCGTGGACAACCATTCCCGGGACGGCAGCGCTGAATTTGTCGAAAGACGGTATCCCGGCGTGCGCGTGATAAAGAACGGAAGTAATACGGGTTTTTCAGCCGGGAATAATAATGCCGTTTCGTTCGCGCAGGGGGAGTATCTTTTCTTTTTGAATAACGATACCCGGCTCCATGAACGGGCTTTATCGGTGCTTTGCGCGGCGATGGAGCAGGATCCTTCGATAGGGATATGCGGATGTACGATCATGGATTATGAGGGCAGAAAAACTTTTCATGCCGGGATAGGCGTTGATATTTTCGGCTATCCGGTTGCCGGGGGAGAGGTTTTTTACGCGGAAGGCTCGGCACTCCTGATCCGGAAAAGTCTTTTTCAGCGGCTCGGGGGTTTCGACGAGAGTTATTTCATGTTTCATGAGGATGTGGATCTTGCCTGGCGGGCTCGTCTTCTGGGGTACCGGGTGGCGGTGGTCCCCGAGGCGGTTGTATATCACGCCGCCGGCGCGAGCGCGGGCGGGACCATGGATAAAGGCATGTACCGCTCGACCCTGTTCAGGAGGTATCTTTCCGAGCGGAATAATATCCGCACCTTGTTCAAGGATTACGGTTATTTTTCATTGCTGTTTGTTTTTCCTTTGTATTTTCTGATAAATGTTTCGGAAATCGTCTTTTTTTTGCTGGTTTTGCAGCCGAAGACCGCGTATTGTTACCTGAAGGCGTATGGATGGAACGTCTTGCATTTCGCCGATACCCTGCGCTGCAGGATGAAAATACAGCGTGAACGCGCCGTATCCGACCAGGAGATCCTGAACGGGATGTATAAGGGAAGCGGGAAGCTTCTGGTTGTTCGAAAAGTGCGCGTGCCGGTTTTTGAATAAAGGAATATCCATGTACGGGATCAATAAAGCTAAATACGGAACCCATCGTTTGATAGCGGAAGAAATCCTTCCCGGGAGAACAGTTCTTGATATCGGATGCAATCGGGGATACCTGAAGACATTTGCCGAGGATAATATTTTTTATGGTATAGATGATAATGCCGATGCGTTACAGGAAGCTAAAAAAAATGGCTACGCGCAAGTTTATCAGTTGGATTTAAACAGGTACGATTTATTTAGACTGCAGGAGAGTTTTGACGTTATCGTTTGCGCAGATATCTTGGAACATCTTAAGTATCCGGAAAAGGTACTGGGTTTTTTTGTCAGTACCTGTTTAAAAAAAGATGGGATTGTAATAATCTCTCTGCCGAATATTGCGCATATCTCCGTTAGAATCGGCTTATTGCTGGGTAATTTTTCTTACGTAGAATCCGGAATAATGGATAAGACGCATTTGCATCTGTATACCAGTAGGACCGGACGGCAATTGGCCGAAAGGTGTAATCTTGAGGTTGTTAAAGAAAAATTCAGTTCTAATCATTTTGGGGCGGTTATCCGGGCGTGCCCTTTTATCGGATCGATTCTGGGCTACAATTTGATTTTTGTATGCAAGAAAAAATATTGATAAACGGTATTATGCTGGATGGAGGTAATATAGTTCCTCTGGCGAGAAAAGCATTGAAGTGGGCTTCCCTGGGGGGGGAATGTACCTTTTTCTGTTCCCCGGTGCTTAAAGAAAGGATTAATGTTCTCTGTGAAAGTAATCAATTTAGGTTTATTGAATTTCCTGATACCGCAAAGATACGAAATAAACTCGATTTTATGTTTGTGGCTCTCAAAAGAAACATGCTTGGAATTCGATACCTCGGCGCCTTAAAAGAGAAATATGATATAGTTTATTCGGTATCTTCGGTGTTGGATATGATACTTTTACCCTTTTTGCTTAAAAAAAACGATAAGCAAGTCCGTTGGGTGACTATTTTTGATAATATCGTGCCTCTATCAGATCCGGGGAACAGGTTTTTTCGCTTTTTGGCCTGGTTTTTTTTTCGTGTGAGTTTGGTATTTTTAAAAGAAGCCGATGCCATATGTGCGATTTCAGGGGAATTGAAACGTTTTCTCATAGAAAATGGATTTGATGAAAGTAAGATAACGGTGACCGGGAACGGTGTGGAAACGGATTTGATCGAGAAAGTGGAAAGACCTGCACAATGTGATATCGACGCTTTATTTATCGGGAGGATAAATGAAACAAAAGGTATATATGAAATGCTTAAAATCTTGGCGTTGGTGAAAAAGCAAATTCCAGATTTCCATCTGGCGATTATGGGAGCAGGGGATGCAACGACGGAAAGAGAATTCCGGAGGGCAATACGGGATGCCGGATTGGAGCGTAATATTCAATTTTTAGGGTATAAAAGCGGCGAAGAAAAATTCAGAATTATCAAAAGCAGCAAATGTTTTTGGTTTTTTAGTGTCAGTGATAGTGAGAGTTTCGGTGTGGCTCTCTTGGAGGCGGTTTGCAGCGGAGTGCCGGCTTTTGCTTACGATCTTCTTCCATTCAGGGATATCTATAGAAATGGTGAGGTAACATTGGTAAAGATATACGACTGTGTTTCAGCAGCGGAAAAAATCATTTCTCTGTTTAATAAAGGTGATTTTAGCAACAAGCGGGGAGAAATGTTGTTATTCCGGTATCAATGGGATATAATAGCGGAAACAGAATATGTCGTTTTTAACAGAGTTTGATATGGTGAAAAATATCTACGGAAAATTATACGAAAGTCAGGCAAAGAAGCTTGATTTGTGTTCTACTCCGCGCATCAAGGTTATGCTCGATATGACTGATGAGCTTGGATTGAAGAATAATAGAATACTGGATATCGGTTGTTATGACGGAACGTTTCTCTCGCTCATTCGCAACCGGGGTAATGAATTTTATGGTATCGAAGCAAGCGATTATGGGGTAAAAGAGGCTGCCGCAAAGGGCGTCGTGGTTCAGAAGTTGTTTGTCGGGGATGATATGCGGTTTCCGTTTAATGACAACTTTTTTGACCTGGTGATAATCGGGGAGATAATTGAGCATATATACGATACCGATTTTTTTCTTTCGGAGATCAGGCGGATCCTTAAGATAAAAGGCAGTTTGCTTGTTTCTACCCCCAATATCGCTTCTCTGGGCAGGAGGATTATGCTTCTGTTGGGGATGAATCCTATTATTGAATTGTCTCCGAACGAGGCGGACAGCTCGGGGCATATACGGTATTTTACCTTTGTTTCTTTGAGGTGTCTTTTGGAGAAACACGGTTTTAGAATAATCAAGAGCAGTTCGGATGTGGTTAATTTTTCCGGGGACGGTCGGTTTAGATCGTTGTTTTTGCCGAAACTGTTCCCTACAATAGGGCAGAGTATCATTTACCTGTGTGAATCCTCATGAAAAAAGATATTGTGATAATTGTCCTGTTCATCGTTTTAATCTCGGTCATGACCTTTCCGCTTGTGTTTAATCTTACGGGATATCTTCCCGGTTTCTTTTCGACCGATGAGGCATATGCCACTATCTGGGACAGCTGGCGGATAAAATATTCGGCTGTCCATCAGCTCGATTTTAAAAAGACGGATTTTGTCGCCTATCCTTTCGGCCTGGACCTGTTTGGCTCCGGATTCATGGCGTGCGCGTATATAGCGATATTATATTCTTTGAGCCTTTTGACGACCCCGGTATTGACCTTTAATATACAGATTATCGTTAATTTATTCCTGTCCCTTGTCCTGGTTTATTATTTTCTCCGTTATCTTACCCGGGACAGGGCTGCGTCTTTCTTTGGGGCAATAATCTTCGGGTTTTCCCCCTACCAGTTTGCCAGGGTCTGGCAGCATATTAGTTTAACCTATAATTATTTGATCGTGTTGTGCTGTTTTGCCGCGATCCTGTTGAAAGAAAAACCGGGCCGGAAACAGGTTCTGTTGATGATTGCGGCCATTGTTTTAACTTTTTCTATGGATTATGCGGTAGCGTATTTTACCTTGATAGCGCTTTTGTCGTTCCTGTGTTATTCGGTTATTTTTG
Organism: Candidatus Omnitrophota bacterium; assembly: GCA_028687525.1. Lineage (GTDB taxonomy): Bacteria > Omnitrophota > Gorgyraeia > Gygaellales > Profunditerraquicolaceae > JAQTZX01. The sequence goes on along the minus strand of JAQTZX010000098.1, from coordinate 554 downwards.
GCTGGAAGAAAAAACTCGGGAAGAATGGGGCCTTACGGAGGAATGACGTCGTGTTCCTGAAAAAAACCGGTATAGTTGTGATACTGTCCGTGGTTTTGCTCTTGCCCCAGTTTTCCCCTTTGATCGGGAAACTGATGAATCGAGGGCAGGTATCCTCCGCGGCTTCAGCGTATAATCCGTATCATCGTTCACTTGATGATCTGTTCAGCCAGTCCGCGCGGCCGCTTAGTTATTTCTTGCCGTCGGTCGCCCATCCTGTTTTCGGAAAATTTACCGAACAGTTTGTGGGTGGCGGGTTTTACGGGGAGAGTTTTACCGAGCATACGCTATATCTTGGATGGGTGCCGTTATTACTCGCCGGGATAGCTTATAGAAGATGGCGTCAATTGCGTAAAACAAGCGTGAAGGATATGCCTGCGCAAAATATAATATCCGGTGATACTCGATACACTTTCTATCTTGGGTTTTTTATTTTTCTGGGGATCGTCGCCTGGCTTTTCTCCCAGCCGCCGTGGTGGCAATGGGGGCCGTTGAAACGATATATGCCGTCGTTT
>JAQTZX010000097.1:3560-5987 GCA_028687525.1 Candidatus Omnitrophota bacterium | reverse complement strand
AAAATAGCCGGTATCCGCGTTCAGATGGCCAGGGACATAAAAATTGAAGTTAAAGAATGAGGCTTCACGGGTTAAAACCCGGGTTTTCAGCTTCGGTGGGAAGACCATGAATAATTTTAAAATCGCCGTCCTATTCAGAGATATCGCCGGTATTTTACAGATAAAAGGTGATAATCCGTTTCGTATCCGGGCCTATGAACGTGCGGCCCAGAATCTGGAAAGGCTTACCGGGGATATCGAACACTATATCAAGAATGACTCGCTGACCGGTATCCCGGGGATAGGAAAAGACTTGGGGGACAAAATCATAGAATTCACGCGCACCGGCAGGATCAAAACCTTTGAGGACCTGAAGAAGTCCATTCCTGAAGGAGTGCTGGAACTTCTATCCATCCCGTCGGTAGGACCGAAAACCGCCGGACTCCTTTATGAAAAACTCGGCATAAAAAATATTGCCGGGCTGGAAAAAGCCATACAGGGGAAAAAGCTGGCAGGAATCTCCGGCATCAAGCAAAAAACCATAGATGCTATCCTTGAAGGCATCGAATTGATAAATAAAAGCAAAGAGCGCATGTCCTTGTCCAAGGCAATCCATCTGGCGGATGAATTCATTGCCTCCCTGCAAATACTTCCGGAGGTAAAAAAGATATCTGAAGCCGGTTCCCTGCGCAGGCGCAAAGAAACCGTGCGCGACATAGATATACTCATTGTTTCTCCGAGCCCCCGTCCGGTGATGAACACTTTCGTTGAATTACCGATGGCGGCAAATATCAGCGCCCACGGAGACACCAAATCTTCCGTGCGCACCCACGACGGGATCCAGGTTGACTGCCGGGTGGTGGAGGAAAAATCTTTCGGCGCCGCGCTTCTGTATTTTACCGGTTCAAAAAATTTCAACATAAAGCTCAGGCAGATCGCCGTCAAAAAAGGGCTGAAACTTAACGAATACGGCGCCTTTAAAAATGAACGGTGCATTGCCGGAAAAACCGAAGAGGAATTATTCAAACTTTTGGGAATGGATTATGTGGAGCCGGAATTACGGGAAGACAACGGCGAAATAGAGTTGGCATTGCGGTCCGCCCTCCCCAAACTGCTGGATGCTTCTCAACTGAACGGAGACCTGCACACTCATTCCACCTGGTCGGATGGCGCGGATTCCGTACGGGAAATGGCGGAAGCCGCGCGTGAACGGGGCTATTCGTATATTGCCATTACCGACCATTCGCACAGTCTGAAGATAGCCCGCGGGCTTTCCGTTGTTGATCTCAAAAAGAAAAAAAAAGAGATCGAAACGGTAAACAGAATGTTCAAAGACTTTTGGATACTGTACGGGACCGAAGTGGATATAGACTCGGAAGGCAGGTTGGATTACCGGGATGAGATATTGAAAGAATTCGACGTGGTCGTGGCCGCTGTTCATTCCGGATTCAAGCAGTCAAAAGAGCAATTAACCCGCAGGATCGTTAAGGCATGCGGCAATAAATACGTGCACATCATCGCCCATCCCACCGGCAGGCTCTGGGGGGCACGGGACGCCTACGCCGTGGACATGGAAGAGATTATGAAAGCCGCCTCGGACACCAACACCCATCTGGAAATAAATTCCTCCCCGGACAGGCTGGACCTGAACGATCGTAACTGCCGCCGGGCAAAAGAACTGGGGATAAAACTCGCCGTGAACACAGATGCGCACGCGGTGAAACAATTGGAACTGATCCGGCTGGGAGTTATGACCGCGCGCCGGGGATGGCTGGAAGCAAAAGATGTTATTAACACCCTGTCCGTCGATGGACTGATGAAAATACTGCGAAAATGATCCGCAGTTACAGGCTTTGAGAACTCCGAGCAGAAAGGAATTTATATGCAAACACCCGCGAAAGTTTTTTTATTTATACTATTCGTAGCCCTGTTATCCGGTTGTCAGAACAGTTCGAATAAAGAAACCCGGGTAATGATGGGAACTTTCGTGGAAGTGATTTCCCCGGACAAAAACGCATCCGCGATTGTATTTGACGAAATAAAACGCATCGAACGGCTGTTAAGCAAATACGATCCCCAAAGCGAAATATCCATTCTCAACAACACCGGCAAAGTAAAAGCCGGACCGGAAACCTTGTATGTGATGAAAAAGTCCGTTGAATTCTGGAAGCTTAGCAACGGGGCGTTCGACCCCACCGTGGGCCCTCTGCTGGATATTTGGGGATTTACCGACAAGAAATTCCGGATTCCCGCTCAAGCAGAGATATCTAAGATTCTCGAAGCCGTGGGTATGGACAAAGTCGTTATCGACGAGGCAAACAGCATAATAGAATTTAAACAGGCGGGCATGCACGTGGATCTCGGAGCAATAGCCAAAGGGTATGCCGTTGATTGCGCGGTACAGAAACTAAAATCCGCGGGGATCAAAAGCTGCCTGATAAACGCCGG
>JAQTZX010000097.1:0-3550 GCA_028687525.1 Candidatus Omnitrophota bacterium | reverse complement strand
TATTGCTTGGGTACGAAATTCGGAAAACCGTGGAAAGTCGCGGTCAAAAACCCTTATATGCGGGAGCCGAAATTCCTGGATGTCGAGAATAAAGCCGTAGCCACCTCGGGTAATTATGAACAATTCTTCATCAAAAACGATAAGCGCTATTGCCATATATTCGACCCCAAAACCGGATCCCCGGTAGAAACAAACATATTTTCGGTTACCGTGGTCGCTCCCGACTGCCTGACTGCGGATGCCCTGGCAACCGCGGCCTTTATCCTGGGAAATGAGAAATCATGGGAGATGACTAAAAAATACCGCGATAACGTACGGGTAATGATTTTCGATATGGGCCCGGACCGGTGAAAAACCGGCACCGGGCATCGAAAAGATGAAAATCGGAGGGACTATGGAAAACCAGAAATTGACCATTAAGGATATTCTCACGCTGAAAGGAAAACGCAAGATCACCATGCTGACCGCTTATGACTTTCCGCTGGCGGCACTGGTTGATAAAGCGGGCATCGATATGATCCTGATAGGAGATTCACTGGCCAACGTGGTACTGGGATTGCAGTCAACCACGGAAGTAGGCATGGCGGAAATGCTCCATCATTCCAAAGCGGTAACCCGGGCGGTAAAACACGCGCTGGTGGCAGGCGACATGCCCTATGAGTCATATCAGTTGAAACCGGAAGACGCGGTCAGAAACGCGCGCCGATTCATAGAGGAAGCCAAATGCGACTTCGTAAAGCTGGAGTGGTTCGACAAATGCCTGTCGGTAACCGGAGAGATTATAAAAGCGGGGATTCCGGTTATGGGGCATATCGGACTTACCCCTCAGACCGCGGATAAAATAGGCGGGTTCAAGGTACAGGGGAAAGACGCGGAAGCGGCAAGACGGCTGATCGAACAGGCGGCAGCCCTGGAAAAATCAGGTTGTTTTTCCATCCTGTTGGAATGTGTGCCGGATAAAATCGCCGGCATAATCAGCGAAAAACTCACGATTCCCACCATCGGCATCGGCGCGGGAGTCCACTGCGACGGACAGGTGCTGGTCATTCATGACCTGCTCGGGCTTTATGAACGGTTTACCCCTAAGTTCGTCAGAAGATATGTTAATCTGGCCCCCTCGATCCAGAAAGCTTTGGAAGAATACCGGGATGATGTGATTAAAGAAAAATTTCCCGGCCCCGAACATAGTTTTACGATTAAAGAAGAAGAATTGCAAAAACTTAAATAATGCGCAGGAACAAAAAAAAGAAAAGATTACCGTATCTGCCCGTCATCCTGATAGCCGGTATACTCATCGGGACGGCGGGATATTCCGCCGTTAGGTTTTCATCACCCTCCATGCTCAAGGCGTATATCGCCGCCGGCACCGGCAGTTGCCAGACTTCTCCCATCTTTTGCATGGCCCCGGACCGGGAAATAACCATTGCGCACATCGATAAGGAATACCTGGCGGAACTGGCGTTATTCCGTTTCAAAGGTCTGGAGATTTGCATGCCCAAGGATTTTACCGTCGTGCACGAACGGGAACACAAAGTTTTTTATAAAAAATGGAAACGGAAAACAAAAAGTTCAACCGCTTTTATTTTGATCCAGTCCCCGGATTACTTTATCAATCTTTTTCCCCAGGTAGGAGAACGCGGCATAAAAAACGATTATGAATTCCTGGAACGGACCATGTCCGCCAATCTCAATGCCATAAAAAACGCCACCGACGCTTTTTTTGTCATCGTCAAAGGCATATTCATCCCGGATATCGGAAATCAGAAAACGGCAATCATGGCACGCTTCGCCATGGGGAAATGGAAAGGATTCATAAATTATAACCTGACCCCCGGGCTTAATTATTTCGATTGCAGTATCATAACCGAACAAGGCCGATTCTACAAAGTATATATAAAAGACATGGGTGCAAAACTCAACACCGACAAAGTATTTTCAATAATTTCCACCATTAAAATCAAATAGGAGGATATGATATGTTTCTCACCGATAAGAGAAAAGCGTACCGGGTTAATATTCATATTCCCATCACCTGCGAGCTGTATGATGCCCAGACAAAAACCACAAAAAAAACAGCGGCCGTTATAGAAGACATAAGTGTAGACGGGATTTACTTCAAGTTCGGCACCCTGGTGCATCCGAATACGGAAATAAAAGTTTTTTTTCGACTTCCACACAACAAAACAGATATCAACGCGGTGATAAAGATTGTCCGGATCGAAACCATAAGCGGGGAAACTTTTTTTGGACTGGGAGCGATATTCGTCCATGTCGCGGAAACAGACAAGGAAGATATCAGGCTTTTCACCGAACATCTGAATATCAACGGACTTCTGAAACTGGCTATTCAAAAAGGGGCTTCCGACCTGCACCTGCTGGCCGACAACGTTCCGGTTTTGCGCATTAACGGTGAGTTATCGGAGCAAACCGAATTACTGCCCTTTTTTGCGGAAGAACTCCGCCTCCTGATGTACAGTATCATGACCAAAGAGCAAATCCGGCATTTCGAAAGAGAAAAAGAGCTGGATTTCGGCATTCAGTATGATACCGGCAACCGGTTCCGGATTAATGTCCATCAGCAGAGAGGATTCATAGAATCAACCTTTCGCCTGATTTCCACCAAAAGCTTTTCTTTTGAAGAATTGAGCATCCCCGATGTGGTAAAGGATCTGGCCCGGCATAAAGACGGGCTGGTACTCATTGCCGGCCCCACAGGATCGGGAAAAACAACCACAATCGCGGCCATGATAGACTTGATAAACCGGGAACGCAAAGCGGTCATCATCACCCTGGAACGTCCCATAGAATACGTTCATGCCAACATCAAAAGCATTGTCAAACAACGGGAAATTGGAGTGGATACCAGTTCTTTTTCCGTCGCTCTTAAAAGCACCTTGCGGCAGGATCCCAATGTGATTGTAATCGGAGAGATGGACGACGTGGAAACCATTAAAACCGCGCTCATGGCGGCGGAAGCCGGATACCTGGTCATAGCTTCATTCCACGCTCCGGACACCGTTCAGGGTATTGATCGTTTGGTCAGCGCATTTTCCCCTGAAAACCGCAAACAAATACTTTTTCAGCTCTCCAACTGCCTGCTGGGGATCATATCCCAGGTTTTATTGCCCCTTAAAAACTCGAAAGACCGGATATTGGTAACCGAAGTGCTTGTCGGTACCGATGCGGCCAAAAAAGTCATCAGAAACGACCAGCTTATCCATCTGCCTACGATTATGCAAACAGGAGGGGCATATAAAATGCATCTCATGGCCGACTGCATCCGAAAATACGCCGAACAAGGCCTCATTGAAGTATGAAAAAACAATTTTTCGACAACTAATTTCTTGACTTTCGGGCGATTTAAGCTAATAATATTGGACTATGACTGAAAATCTGATGGATAAAATCGTATCACTCTGTAAGCGCAGGGGGTTTATTTTTCCCGGAAGCGATATTTACGGAGGCCTGGCCAATACATGGGATTATGGCCCGTACGGCGTCGAACTGAAGAACAACGTAAAACACGCATGGTGGCAAGCCAATGTGCACC
>JAQTZX010000096.1 GCA_028687525.1 Candidatus Omnitrophota bacterium | reverse complement strand
CTGCACCTGGGAGTTACTGCTACCGGCGTTCCTTTTTGCGGTGGAATAAAGTCAAGTATTGCTCTTGGGGCTTTGCTATTGGATGGAATTGGTGATACAATAAGGGTATCCCTGACTGATGATCCGAGAGAGGAAGTTAAGGCGGCTTTCGCTATTCTTGAATCTCTCGGCCTGCGCAGTTGCGGCCCGCAGATTATAAGTTGTCCTACGTGCGGCAGATGCCAGGTTAATCTGGTCAAGATAGTAAAAGACTTTGAGAAAGCTTTAATGAATACGCGGCGAATGAAACCGGCAACCATTGCCCTGATGGGATGCGAAGTAAACGGTCCCGGAGAGGCAAAACACGCGGACGCGGGAATAGCTTTCGGGAGAGGACAGGGGATGCTGTTTAAAAAAGGCAAGGCCGTTAAAAAGGTATCGGTCGATAAATGTTTGGATGTTTTGATGGGAGAAATTCAAAGAACAAAATCCGCATGACAAAATTAATTTTTTAACCCGGGGACAATCGTGTATTGGACAAAAATTTTCATACCCACATTACGGGACATCCCGCAGGAGGCTGATACCGTCAGCCATCAACTCATGCTGCGCGCGGGGCTTATCCGTATGCATATGGCGGGAGTGTATATTTTTCTGCCGCTTGGATTGCGGGTATTGAATAAGATCGAGGCTATTATCCGCCAGGAGATGAATGCCGCGGGAGCAAGCGAATTACTTCTGCCGGCTCTGCAGTCCCGGGATCTCTGGATACGATCCGGGCGCGATAAAGATATCGGAGAAGTGATGATCCGTTTTTCGGACCGGCGGGGGAGGAATATTTGTCTGGGGCCGACCCATGAAGAAGTGGTGACGGATCTGGTCAAATCTTTTGTATCGTCGTACAAGCATTTACCGCTTTTGCTGTATCAGATCCAGACTAAATTCCGGGATGAGATACGTCCGCGATTCGGGTTGATCAGGGGATGTGAATTTATCATGAAGGATTGCTACAGTTTTGATCGTGACGAGGCCGGTCTTGAGAAAAATTATCAGGCGATGTATGAAGCGTACGGGAAGATAATGAAACGGTGCGGTTTGAAGTTTTACGCGGTGGAAGCGGATTCGGGAGTCATGGGAGGCAAGGTTTCCCATGAATTCATGGCTCCCGCTCCCAGCGGGGAAGACATTATCCTGGCGTGTGAGCACTGCGGCATTGCCCGCCCGTATAAGGAAGGCGCACAGGAATCGTGCGCGAAATGCGGAGAAGCCCTGAAAAAAACGAATACCATCGAAGTGGGGCATATTTTTAAATTGGGGACAAAATACAGCGTCGCTCTGGAAGCGAACTTCGTGGATTCGGATAATAATCCAAAACCGGTGATCATGGGATGTTACGGCATAGGCGTGTCCAGGCTAATGCCCACGGTCATAGAGCAGAATAATGACGCCAACGGGATATTATGGCCGGAAGAGATATGCCCGTTCAAGGTGATCATTCTTCCTCTGGATGTGACTGCCGATACGATCTGGTCCGAGGCGCAGTTTTTGTATAATGAATTGGCCAGGCGGGGGATTGAAGTTCTCCTGGATGACCGTGATGAACGCGCGGGGGTGAAGTTCAAGGACGCGGACCTTACCGGTATCCCGTTCCAGATAATAATCGGCAAAGAATATCGGAATAAGAACCTGGTGGAACTGAAAAACCGGCGCACCAATGAGAAAATAAGCGGTACTCCGCAGGCGGTATTGGAAAAATTATAAATCATTGATATGAATTATGAATAAAGAAGAATTGCTTAAAGAACTGGATGTTATCATCCGGGGGAATCTGAAAGAACAGGGGATGGAGCTTGTTGAATTGATTTTCCGGTATGAAGGAAGCGGGCTGGTGCTGAGGGTTATTGCCGACCGGCCGGAAGGCGGTATTACCCTGGGCGAGTGCGCGGTTTTGAACAGCCGGATCGGCGGGATGCTGGAAGAACGCGGCATCATACCTGAACGGTATGTTCTGGAGGTTTGTTCTCCCGGACTGGACCGTCCTCTTACGGTTAAACAGGATTTTGCGCGTTCGTTGAACAGGCGGATGCGTTTATTCCTGCGCGAGGCGGTGGAGGATAATATCGAGATAGAAGGGATATTACGGGAAGTGAAAGAGGGTTCTCTTGTTATTGAGACCGACGCGGGGTCGCCGGAAGTACCTCTGGAAAAAATAGCGAGAGGCAAACAAATAATAAAATAACAATTATGATGAAGCTCGCGGGAAAGCTTCATGAGCGAGGAAGAGGTTGATATGAGCGAAGAATTAATGGCGATTATTGAACAGATAGAGCGCGAAAAGGGCATTAAGAAAGAGATATTGGTCAGCGCTATCGAGAGCGCTTTGTTGAGCGCCACGAGAAAAGTCATCGATGTAAAGCCGAATGAAGAATTGAAGGTTGTCCTCGATCCGGCCAACGGGAAGATCCACGCGTACATTAACGAGAAAGAGATCGATTCCATTGACTTCGGGCGTATCGCCGCTTCGACCGCGCGTCAGGTTATCATACAAAAGATCCGGGAAGCGGAAAAAGACGTGATCTTTAACGAGTTCCAGACCAAGATCGGAGAGATTGTCAGCGGTACGGTGTACCGTTTTGATAAAGGAAATATTGTCGTAGACCTTCTGGGGAAATCGGAGGGGGTGCTTTTAAAACGGGAACAGTCCCCCAAAGAGGAATTCAAGCAGGGGCAGCGCATCCGGGCGTATGTACTGGAGGTTAAAAAAGATACCAAGGGTCCGCAGATAATCCTTTCCCGCAGGCATCCGAGCCTGGTCAAGGAGTTTTTTGAGCTGGAGGTCCCCGAGATATATGACGGGACCGTCGAGATCAAGGCTATCGCGCGCGAGGCCGGAGAACGTACCAAGATCGCGGTATATTCAAGGAATGAGCGGGTTGATTCCGTGGGGGCGTGCGTGGGCATGAGGGGGAACCGGGTTAAAAATATCGTCAATGAATTACAGGGAGAAAAAATAGATATCGTGCGCTATAACGAGGATATGAAAGAATATATCAAAGCCGCGCTGCTGCCCGCGGAAGTTTCCGAGATACGGCTGGATAAAGAAAATAAAAAGGCGGAGGTGATCGTGGCTGACGATCAACTTTCTTTAGCCATCGGGAAGCACGGGCAGAATGTCCGGCTTGCTTCAAAACTTATCGCGTGGGAATTGGACGTGCGGACAAAGACCGCCGCCGTGGAAAAAATCCTCGACGGTATCTTAGCCCAGAAACCCGCGGGTGAAGCCCCGCAAGAGGCAAAGATAGAACCGGCGGAAGCGCTGCCTTCGGAAGAACCCGTGGAGAAGAAAAAACAAAAGCGGAAGAAACAGAAATCGGTTCCCGGTGAGGCAGAGGCGGGAAAAAACGCGGTATTGCTGGAAGACATCAAGGGCATCGGGGAAAAAACATTGGCCGGCTTGAAAGAAGCGGGTTTCAGGACTGCTGTTGAGATCGCGAACGCGGATATTCCGGATATAGTCAAGGTCAAAGGTATTGGAGAAAAAAAAGCGGAGAAGATAAAGGAAGAAGCTAAAAAAGCGCTCAAAGGTTAAGAGTTTTGAGCAGTATGGCTGTTAAACGCAAAGGGATGGAATATATGACCGAAGTGAAAAAAGAAAAAATCAAAGCTGTGAAAAAAACAACGGCTGAGAAGACTTCAAAGGTTAGAATAAACAAAGGGGCGGCAGAGAAGAAAGCGGCTGTATTGAAAGAGAAACCGGTTAAAGAAGCACGGGCTAAACGCGTGCACGCGAAGAAGGAAGAGAGCGCTCCGGTTGTTTTTAAGAAAGAGCCGGTTTCCCACAAGGCGGTCAAGAGCAGGAGAAAGGCCGGAGTTCCTAAAATTGCCGGGACGTTTACTCCGGTTGAGGGACACACGGCTGCGCCGGCATCGCATGCGCAGGAAGTGTTGCCGCGTGCCGCAGCTGTGGAGATGCCGGTAAAGGCGGCTTCCGATGTTACTCCGAAAACCGGGAATATCCGGGAAAGGCCGGTTGTTATTCCGCCGCCGGTCAGTCCTGTACCGGCCGCTCAAGTTTCCGCGGTCTCTTCAGTAACCCCGGCCGCCAAAGAAGAAAAACCTGCGGTTCCGGCCGTTTCCGTTGTTTCGGCTCCGGTATCTGCCGCAGTTTCCGAAGCGAAGGAACTGGAATTGGAATTTCCGGTGGTGGTTAAGGATCTGGCGGTTAAACTGCAGGAAAAACCGTCGATACTTATAAAACTGCTTATGGGCATGGGGGTGATGGCTACTATCAACCAGGCTCTTGATGAGGTTGCGGCGAACAAGATTTGCGGGAAGTACGGATTCAAGATCAAGCAGGCTCCGAATCAAGAAGAACTGGCTCTTGTCGCGCATAAACAACAGGATAAGCCTGAAGAACTGGTCATGCGCGCGCCCATTGTTACCTTTATGGGGCATGTCGACCACGGGAAAACGTCGTTATTAGATGCGATCCGGAAAAGCAAGGTTGTTGACAGTGAATTCGGGGGGATCACCCAGCATATCGGAGCTTACCGTATAGCCGTTTCGCACGGAGAGATCACCTTTTTGGACACCCCCGGACATGAGGCTTTTACAGCCATGCGCGCGCGGGGGGCAAAAGCAACGGATATCGTCATCCTGGTGGTGGCTGCCGACGACGGGATCATGCCTCAGACCAGAGAGGCGGTGGATCACGCGCGGGCCGCCGGTGTAACTATTGTGGTGGCGATCAACAAGATCGATAAACCGCAGGCGGATCTCAACCGGGTGAAAAAACAGCTTGCCGAGCTTAACCTGGCGGCAGAGGACTGGGGCGGTAAGACTATCACTGTTCCGGTATCGGCAAAGACCGGGGAGGGGATCGATGATTTGCTTGAGATGATCATTTTGGAAACTGAAATGCTGGAATTGAAAGCCAATCCCAACAGGCCGGCCAACGGTATTGTCCTGGAAGCGAAGATGGTGAAGAATAAAGGACCGGTGGCGACATTGCTCGTACAGAGCGGGACGCTGCGGCTGAATAATAATATCATTGTGGGGCAGTATTTCGGCAAGATACGGGCAATGTTCAACGACCGCGGGCACAGTATTACCGAAGCAGGACCGTCTCTTCCCGTGGAAGTCTTGGGTATTTCGGGCCTTCCTGAAGCCGGTGAGCAGTTTTTCGCCATTGAAGAGGAGAAAACGGCGAAGGAACTGGCTTTAAAGAGGCGGGAATCGGAACGGGACCGGCAGATTAAACCGGTGAAGAGGCTGGGGCTGGAAGATCTCTATGCCCAGATAAAGGAAGGGAAATTGAAAGAGCTAAAGTTGATCCTGAAAGCCGACGCGCAGGGTTCCCTTGAGGCCATCGAGGATATTATGGGGCATATCAATGTCCCGGGCATCAAGATATCGATCATCCACGAAGGCGTGGGGAATATCAATATTTCCGATGTAATGCTGGGGCTTGCTTCCGAAGCGCTTATTCTCGGTTTTAATATAGAAGCCGACGATGCGGCAAAAGAACTGGCCCTGAAAGAGGGACAGGATGTGCAGATATATAATATCATCTATGAATTGACCAATGAAATAAAAGCCGCGCTGGAGGGAATGCTTGAGCCGAAATTGAAAAAGGTTTTCCTGGGCAAAGCCGAAGTCAAAAAAGTTTTCCGGCTTTCCACCTCCGGTGTTATCGCCGGCTGTATGGTAAGCAAGGGGCGGATCGTGCGAAGCAGCCCGGTCAGGATAGTGAGGAACGGCCAGCAGATATATGAAGGCGGGCTTTCTTCTCTGAAACGGTTTAAAGACGATGTCCGCGAAGTGGAAGAAGGGTTTGAATGCGGGATGTCCCTGAAAGGGTTCGACGGTATCCTCGAGGGGGATGTTGTCGAGGCGTATGAAATAAAGAAGATCGCCCGGACGCTTGCGGATGTTGAGCGTAATGAATAAGGCAGGTTACTGATACTATGAAACGGATACTCAGCGGAATGCGGCCTACCGGAAAACTCCATC
>JAQTZX010000001.1 GCA_028687525.1 Candidatus Omnitrophota bacterium | reverse complement strand
CCCGTTTCCGCTTTTCGTCCGATGAGAAGAATAAGGCCGAAAACATAATGATAACTGATTTGTTGAGGCATGATATAGGAAAAATAGGGAATGTTGTCCGGGTCCCTAAGGTTTTTACCGTTACCGGGTACAATACTCTTTATCAGATGACATCGACGGTAACGGGGAAGGTCCGCCGGGATATCGCGCTGTATGATCTTTTCGCGGCGCTCTTCCCTTCCGGTTCCGTAACCGGGGCCCCGAAGATCAGGGCCATGGAGATTATTAAAGAGCTTGAATCCGAAGAGAGGAAAATTTATACCGGAGCGATCGGTTATATCTCCCCGGACAGGGATATGTATTTTAACATTCCCGTCAGGACTTTGCTTATAAACGGCCAATCCGGTGAAATGGGGATAGGCGGAGGGATCGTTTGGGATTCTACCGTCGAGGGGGAATGGAATGAGGGAATGCTTAAGGCCCGGTTCTTGACGGATATTGCATTGCAGGGGCGGTTCGCTAACCGTCCCTGCAAATGTAAATTACCGGCTAAAAACTGCCTTCTTCGGTCCCTACGATTTTTACCTTTGCTTTGTCCTTGAATTCTCCCTGGACTTCGGTGACGATATAGTCGTTGGCTTTCATCCCTTCCGAAACCTGCGCGTAATCGCTGGTTTTGTAAGGTACCGTGACCGTGCGCATTTCCAGCCTGCCGGTCTGGAATCCATCCTCGTCTGTTCTTAATGTTTCAGCGGGAATGACCGGCGCGCGGTAAATATTGCCGGTGGGGTAGAGGCTGGTCATGGGGACTATCAGGGCGTTCTGTACTTCATGGAGCAGTATTTCCGCCCGGGAGAACATGCCCGGTAAGAGCTGGCTTTCGGGATTATCCACCTTGATTTTTATGGTGAGGGTGCGGCTTTTTCCTTCCACTACCGGGAAGATATAGGCGACAGTTCCATCAAAAGGAATGTTTTGAAAGGCGTCCACAAAGACTTTAGCTTTCTGTCCGATCTTGATCTTGTCGATATCCCGTTCTACGACGCCCACTTCAACGAACACTTCTTTTATTTCAAAGAGTGTTCCCGCTTTATCCTGCGGGGTAATGAATTGTCCCTCTTCGGCTTCCCGGGGTCCCATAACTCCTTCTTTGGTGGCGGCAATGCAGGTTTTGCCCAATTCGTTCTCGGCCAGGTCCATCTCGCTGCGCGCGGTTTCCACCTGGTATTTTGCCGCCTCATATTCCAGTTCTATTTCTTCCAGTTTTGTCTTAAGGATGGCGCCAGCGTCATATAACTTTTGAAATACCTCCAGCCTTTTTTTTGCGGAATTTGCGGAGGCCTGGGCGGAATTGAATTTATTCTTGGCGTACACGTATTTCAACTGGACATCTTTGGGGTCGATACAGGCGATCACATCTCCTTTTTTGATCTTTTCCCCTTCGCGGAAATTGATCTTGTTTATCACCCCGGAAACTTCGAATTTAAGCGGGATCTCTGTTTTTCCTTTTACCGTTCCCATTACCGGGAGGTTATCCTGGAAGTTTACGGGTTTGACTTTGAAAACGCGGACCATCAAAGGAGGAGGTTCTTCCGGCGGCATCAGGTCGGTGAGCTTCTTTCCCTCCCGGGGCGCTTCGGAGGTTTTTCCCTGTTCGCCGCCTCCCGGGCCTGCCGGTTGTCCTCCCGGCTTAATTTCTTCTTTGGCGCCTTTATTGAACTGCGGCAGGAGTTTTTCCTGCGCCAGTTTGATGTTTGTTTTGAACATTCCCCAGGAGATAAAGACTATCCAGAAGAGAATGAACGCCCCTATTAAGAGATACATTTTTCTTGAATTCATTTTGCCTCCATAATTGCACCCGTATCTATTTTTTTATCCAGGTAAAATCCCTGGTGATCATATAAACACACGGGATGATAAAAAGCGTCAAAAACGTGGAAACGGTCATTCCTCCGATCATGGTGATGGCAAGCGGCGACCAGAGATTGGAAGATTCGCTTTTATCCAGGGCCAGAGGTATAAGTCCCAGGATGGTGGTAAGAGAAGTCATCATAATCGGCCGTAATCGGTCATAAGCCGCAATGATAACCGCGCTGCGTGTACCTTTTCTGGTGTCATGCCCGGTTCCCGGTTTTGCCCGCAGGAAGTTTATGCGGTCAATAAGTACTATCGCGTTATTGACCACGATTCCTCCTAACATGATCGCGCCCATAAGCACTCCTAATCCGACCGCTTTGTGCGTCCAAATCAGGGCGGTGATCGCCCCTATCGCACCCAGAGGGACGGTGACCAGGATAATGAAGGGCTGGATGAAAGATTCGAAAAGGCACGCCAGCACCATATAGACAAAGATAACGCTTAATGTCAATGCCGATTGCAGTTCTTGTTCGTTTAAAATCATTTTATCATAGTTGCCGCCGATTTGCCAAAAATAATCTTTGGGCAGGGGAAGATCTTTGAGTACCTTTTTTACATTTTCAGCCGCCGTGCCCAGCGCGACCCCCCCGGTGTTGGCGCTTACCTGTACCATACGGGATTTATTCTTGCGCCAGATCTCGCTGGGGCCGATATCGTAGTTGAATTTGGTGATCTGGAAAAGATATATCTGTAGTCCGTCGGGCGTGACCAGGCTTATCCGGCGCAAATCGTCTATGGACTGGCGGTATTGTTCTTCGAGCCGGACGATGGTTTCCACTTCTTTTGCCTCGGAATCCGATTTACTTCCCGGATCCTCTTTTGAAATGTTTATTGCCGAGGCCGGGACCTCTCCCGGGGTTTCCGGGGCGAAAAGGGATAATCGGTATGGAAGCGGTTCCCGGAGTCGCACGAACGGAGCTTCTTTGGGGTCTCCCCGAAAGCGGGTGGCTACCAGCCCGCGCATATGCGTATGCAGGGCCAGGGAGATGTCTTCCACGGTCAGCCCGAATAACGCCGCCTCCCGCTTGTCTATGTACAACTGCCATTCGGGCCGCCCTTCGCGCATGCGTATTTTAACGTCGGTGAATTTAGGGATAGTCTGCAGTCTTTGCGCGGACTGTACGGCAAGGCTTTTTAACTTGTCATAATCGAGCCCGTAAAGCTCTACAATAATTTCTTTGGTCCCGACTTCTTCCGGCTCCTCGTAATAGATAAAAGCGGGCTCGATTTTTTCCGTCAAGGGGCGCATGCCGTTGATGATCTCCGCAGTTGTGCGTTTGCGTTTGTTCAGGGGTTTTAGTTCCACATATAACTTGCTTGACCAGGGTTCGACTTTCGCGGTCGCGTTTTTTATCTCGGGGACGCGCTTGGTGATCTCCTCGACTTTTTTTACGATGCGGTCGGAAACATCCAGCTTGGTACCGGTCGGCAATTCGATAAAAATAGTGAATTTGTTCTGTTCGGCTATGCCGATAAATTCTTTCTCCAGAGTTTTCGCTTCTTTGACTATCCGTGCAAAGAGCAGGAGGGCGAGAATAATTACTAAATACCGCAGTGACAGGACAATCGAGACGAGTCCTTTATAAAAAGAGGCAAAGGAAATTATGAAACGCTTAGGCGGTTCAGGCGCGGCCCGGTGAATAGATTCGGATGCGGAAAGTGCGGCATCTTCCCGGGGAGAGGTTGTTTTTTCCGGCTCCGGAGCAGTGCTTGCCGTCTGTGCGATTTTTGCGATAAGGATTTCCTCTTTCTGTTTTTTAGGAAAAGTGAATTTGAACCGTGACATGGCCATGGGGACGATGGCTATTGCCGTCAGCAGGGATGCGAGAAGAGAGAAAGTGATGGTCAGGGCGATTCCCCCGTAAAGCAATTTTGTTTCCGGATTGATAAACAAAAGAGGGATAAAAACAATGATGTTGGTGAGCGTTGAGGCGATGATAGCCAGAAACATTTCTTCCGAGCCTTCGATCGCCAGTTGTTTGACCGTCGTATTCATCAGCCGGGGGTTTATGAGGGCGTCGGCAAGCTTTGTTTTGTCTGTGAGGAATTCGTCCCGTTTTTTAAAGATATTGTCCAAAACCACGATGGAGTTATCCACCAGCATTCCTACTCCCAGGGCAAGGCCGCTCAAGGTCATGACGTTGATGGTAAGCTTGCTGGCGTACATGCAGGAAAATGTTGCGAGTACCGCTAAGGGGATGGATACGGCGATGATATTTACCAGGCGGATATCCCGGAGGAACAAAAAAAGCACTGCCGATGACAGGAGCGCTCCCTGCCAGAGGGCGGCCTTGACCTGATTGACCGCCGCCTCGATGACCTCCGCCTGATTGAAAGTCGGGGTTATCTCTATATCGGTATCAAGAGATTCTTCCAGCTTCTTCAGTTCTTTACGGATCAATTTGGCGATATTGACGGTGTTGGCGGTCGATTCTTTCTGTATATAGATCGAAACGACCGGCTGTGCGTTCAGGCGCGCGTAGTCAACCGGATCCAGGTAGGAATCTTTTACCTTGGATACGTCTTTGACCCGGATAACCGAACCTTCTTTCGTGGTCGCGATTGCCAGTTCTCCTATTTCCTGCAGGCTCTCGAATTCCCCCATAGTCCTGACCAGGTATTTATCCCGGCTTCGTTTTACTTCTCCGGCCAAAAGGTTGATGTTGTTGACGTTTATGATGCTGACCAGCCGGTTAATGGACAGCCCGTATGACTGCAGTTTGCGCTGGTCGACCTCGATTATTATTTTCCCTTCCCGTCCGCCGGTTATTTCCGCGCGCGCCACCCCTTCGATCCGCTGGATACGGTCTTTTATTTTTTCATCTACGATCTTGCGGATTTCTTCCGGGGTGCGGAATTTGCTGGTGACCGCGATGATCATGATCGGGACATCCATGTATTCGTATTTGGCGATAATGGGTTTTTCGATTTCGGGGGGAAGTTTGTTTTTGACGCGGTTGAATTTTTCGCGTACGTCCAAGGCCGCGAATTCCATATTCGTGCCGGGCTGGAATTCGAGGATAATGGTTGCGTTGCCTTCTTTGGAGATAGCCAGGATATTTTTTAAATTACCGGCACTGCCCACGGCTTCTTCGACCGGCTTGGCAATGCGTTTTTCAACCTCTGAAGCCGGTATGCCGCCGCGCACGTCGATATTAATGGTAATGTCGCCGAAGCTGATGTTGGGCATCATTTCTACGGGCAGCAGGGCAAAAGCGATGACGCCGATAATGATAATGCCGATAAATAGCATGGAGACGCCTATGGGGCGACGTGCTGAAAGGCCGGCTATATTCATGAGGTTAATTCATACCAGCGTCCGGGCCCCAGAGGCCCTTGAGGCTGGAGTAGTTTTTTGTCCACCATTTCTTTTAGATCCCGGGCGGCTGTGGGTATGGAAATATTGCACATCCGGGCGTAGTCTTTACGCGTGATTTTCTTCAGGGTTTTTAGTTTCTCGAGGATATCTTTTTGGCGCGGATTGAGTTCTGATTCCGATTTTTGTTCTGTTCCGAAAGCCGGTTGTACCGGAGTTGCGGATTGCTGTTCCGGCCTCGGAGTCGGGAGCGTTTTTTGCTCATGATTCTCCTCTTGGATCGCCGGTTCGGGAAGTATCTCCGGTTGAGGTTCGGTCAGCGGTTCCTGTGCCGGTAATCCCGGTTCGATTGCCGGAGCCTGCGGAGTCCCGGGTTCATGATTCTCTTCTTGGGTCGCCGGTTCGGGAAGCTTTACCTCGGGAAGCGTTTCCGGTTGAGGTTCGGTCAGCGGTTCCTGTGCCGGTAATCCCGGTTCGATTGCCGGAGCCTGCGGAGTCCCGGGTTCATGATTTTCCTCTTGGGTCGCCGGTTCGGGAAGCTTTACCTCGGGAAACGTTTCCGGTTGAGGCCCGGTCAGCGGTTCCTGTGCCGGTAATCCCGGTTCGATTGCCGGAGCCTGCGGAGTCCCGGGTTCATGATTTTCCTCTTGGGTCGCCGGTTCGGGAAGTTTTACCTCGGGAAGCGTTTCCGGTTTAGGCTCGGGAGTAGAATGTCCCGGTAAGTTTACCTCAAGTATAGCGGGTCCGGTTGTTTTTCGTTTGACCGGGGCAAAAGGAAATGATTCCCGGATAAATCCTTCCGGCGCATGCTCCCTGTGTTCTCTTGCCTGCGGAGTGACTTCCATCCCGATTTTAATTTCCTGGGGAGATAAAGGAACTTCTGACGACGGAAGAGCTGTGCTTTTGCGTTCAAACACTTCGCAAATATTAATGTAGAGAGCGGGGATAAAAACAAGAGTAAGAAAAGCCGCGGATGTTAGTCCTCCCATGACCGTCAGCGCCAAAGGCGCCTGAAGTTCCGCTCCTTCTCCGATACCAAAAGCCAGAGGGACAAGGCCTAAAATAGTTGTCAAAGAGGTCATTAAGATGGGCCGCAAGCGCGTTTTACTCGCTTCCAGGGCCGCGTCATAAGGAGAATATCCTTTCGCGCGCAGGTTGTTCACAAATTCAATGAGAACAATTCCGTTATTGACCGCGATGCCCCCTAACATTATGATCCCTAAATAAGCGACAACGCTTAACGGCGTGCGGGTAATGAAAAGAATGAGTGCCACCCCGATCAGAGAAAGAGGGATGGTAAACATGATAAGAAGGGGCTGCCATAGTGATTCGAATTCTGCGGCCATAATCATGTAAACCAGGGTGAAGGCCAGGATGAGCGCGAATATCAGGCTGGAAAACGATTCCTGCATTCTCTGTTGTTCTCCGGCCATCTCAAGCGAGTAATCTTTGGGTAGTTTTGTTCTTACGGCGCCGGTGAGCGCGGATACTTCTTTTATGGTCTGGCCGAGGCTGCGCTGATAGCTGTTCGCGGTGACCATGATGCTCCGTTGTTGATCCGTGCGCTTGATTTCCGTGGGGCCGACCCCCTTGGTCAGATAGGCGACTTCGGACATAAAAATATCCATTCCTAATGGAGAATGAATAAGCAGTCTGCGTAGATTGCTTAAATCTTCCCTGTCTTGCGTACGCAGGCGTACTTTGATATCGATGTCTTCCTGAGAAGCCTTGTCTTTAAATTTTGTGGCAACATAACCTTTTAAGGCCACTTGCGCGGTGACCGCGATATCCTGCACGGAAAGTCCGTAGAGAGAAGCCCGATCTTTAAGTATGTGCAGTTTGGTTTCCGGGCTGGGTTGAGGCATGTTGGTTTTGATGCCGTAGGTCCCGGGTATTTTTTTTACACGGGATTGAATATACGCGGAAATTTCCGTCAATGTGTTAAGATCGGGGCCCTTGATTTCCACGACAACCGGCGCATTCGCCGTCAGAGATGCCCCGAGGGAATTTTCCTGCGCCACATATTCTATTTCGGCTCCCTGCATGTTTTCTTTGTCCAGACCGGTTTTCAATATCTGGATGACATCTTCGGTGGAACGGGTGATGCCTTCTTTTTTTGATTTTTTCTTGAGGTTGATCATAATCTGGGCCTGGTGGGTTCCCAGGGTTTGCAAAGCGGTTTCCTGGGCGGAAACCTTTTCTTCACTGGATCCGATATTGACGGTAACGTCCTTGGTTTCGGGAATTTCGAGCAGTAAACGTTCTACTTTTCTTACTGCCGAATCGGTGGTTTCCAGCCGGGAACCGGGAGGGAGGTCGACTTTGATAATGAATTGCCGCTGGTCCACCCGCGGAAGAAACTGGCGTTCCATGGTAAAGAGTAAAAAGACGCTCATCACAAAAATGATGGTTATGATGCTGATGACGGTATTCCGTCTCTGAAGCAGGATATCTACAAATTGTTTGAACCTGCCGGTGATTTTTTCGGTAGCGCGGTCGACTTTAGCCGTGATCCATTTCTGATTTTTGCTTTCACCCCATACGCTGACCAGCGCCGGAACCAGGGATACCGCCACCAATATCGAGGCAACGAGAGAGAAAGAAATCGTAAAAGACAATTGCTTAAATATCTGCCCGGCTATCCCGATGACGAAGGCAAACGGCAGGAATACCGCGATATTAGTCAGAGTTGAGCCGACAATGGCGGGGAACATTTCGTCGGCGCCTTCAACAATGGAATCTTTGAAGCTTTTGTTAAGCTGCTGCCGGTAACGGGTAATGTTTTCAATGACGATGTTGGCGCTATCCACTACCATGCCTACGCCCATGGCCAGGCCGCCCAAAGACATTACGTTGAGGTCGATCTTGCTGAAATACATCAGCATGGTTGTGGCGGCGATACAAACGGGAATCGCGGTCATGATGATAAGCGAAGATTTTAATTCCCAAAGGAATAGGAATAATACAATGAAAGATAAGATGCCTCCTTGCACCGCGGCATCGCGGACATTCCCGATCGCTTCCTGGATAAATTGCGATTGGTCATAGGTTGCTTGGATTTTGACCCCTTTGGGCAGTTTTTCCGCGAGTATTTTGTCGATTTCTTTTTTTATGCCCCGGACCACATTAATGGTGTTTGCCCCGGATTGTTTTCTTATGACCAGAGAGACGCTGTCTTTTCCGTTGTAGCGCGCAATGCTTGTTTTTTCTTTTACCGTGTCTTTGGTCTTGGCGATGTCTTTCAGGAATACCAGCCTTCTGCTTTGTTTTTCTTTTTCCTCTTTCTCCTGCTGGGTTTTCGCGTTTTCTTCCGGAATGTCCAATGCGGTGGGGGTTTCCTGGATCTCTCCGACCTTCTGGTATTCTCCCATGGTCCGGATGAGGTATTCATAGAAGCTTTCTTTCAGGGTTCCGGCGGGATAATTCATGTTCGCCGCTTTCAGGCTGTCCACTACCGAAACGATGGATATCTGCGAAGCGCGCAAACGAGGCTGGTCTATTTCGACCAGGATCTCCCGTTCATCGCCGCCGCTGATGGTGGCGGAAGCGACCCCCTCTATTTTTTCAATGGCGTCTTTAATGTATTTACGCGAGATTTCCCGTAATTCAAGCGCAGACAGGGGCCCGGTTACCGCGAGGTTCATGATAGGCAGGTCAAAAGGGTTATATTTCATGACAATAGGCTCCTGGGCTTCGCGCGGAAGCTTTTCTTTGACCAGATCTATCTTTTCGCGCACGTTCAGGGCGGCAAAATCCATGTTCGTTCCCCAGTTGAATTCAACCATGACCAAAGAAAGCCCCTCTTTCGATATAGAGGATATCCTTTTCACGTTATTTACGGTACCGGTAGCTTCTTCGATGATTTTGGTTATCAGGCTCTCGATTTCTTCCGGCGCGGCATTTTCGTAGGAGGTAACAACGGTTATTTGGGGGTAAGTTATGGTGGGAAACAGCGCCAAAGGAAGCTTGGACAGGGAGATATATCCTAAAAGGATAATCCCCGCGAAAGCCATAAAGGTGGTAACCGGTTTATTGATCGATAGGCGGGGTAAGCTCATGATTTATTCGGTAATAGTAAAATAAAAAAAGAGGATTCCTTTCACATCCTTTTACGGGATGTTATCAGGCTACCCCCTTATTGTATGCGGCAAGATACGTACTATTTTAATTTATTGATCGTAATGCTTAAAGCTTCAGCTTTATTCTCATCCCGCTGATACATCGCGGTTACTTCCTGTCCGATCTCCAGCGCCGAGTTATCCATGGGCATAGGGTTTTCATTGGGGACATTTTGGAGTATCCGCGTGTCGGGGGTGAGTATTAAAAGTATTTTCTTGAGCGGGGCACCGGCATCAAGATTGCTGATTTCAACGGATTTTATCGGATTTTTCAAGGTCATATTCAGATTGCTGATCGTGCCGCGTATCTCACCTACGATAGGCCTGGGAATATTAGGGCTCCCGGATTGGGACAAGACTTCTTGTTTGCTGTCCCGTATAGATTCGGGCATGATCTCTTCGGAGATTTCGCTGGAAACGATCTTGACGGCTTCCAGATAATAATAGCGGTAGCACCGGGACTTGGTCACCAGTTCGTTTTCACCTTTGTCGTTGGTTTCATAGAAACTCCGGCGGCTGCAGGAGACATTGTATTTACCGTTTTTCTTTCCGGTGATTCGTACCAGATTTTTTGTGCCCAGATCAAGAAAGATCTTTTTCAGTGTGTCCCGCAGATTTCCTTTGATAAGGTATGTTTGCGCATCTTTTGAATGCAGGATTAGCCAGTCGGTTTCCCCGTGTTTTTCAAGTTCCAGCCTCCCGTGTACGGTAATGATTTCGGGCTGTTTAACCGCTGCTGCCGCTTTTTGCGCATAGACGTGGGGAAAAAACGAGAGCAGAGTTGCCGTTAGAAGCCCCGGGATGATTAAAGCGTGTTTTTTCATTTTTCGCCTTCTTTTTTATCCGGGATAACGGATTCCGCGGGTTTGGTTTCTTCTGTAGCCGCGACTGCTTCGGTCTTAATGATCTTTTGCAGGTTGATAACCTTGATCAGCTCTCCTTTAACGCTCATTTTAGGTTTCAGCACTCCGTTAACGGTAACAATGCTTTTTCCTTTTAACGCATTGAGTTCCTCCACCGGTTTGCCGATGAGTACGTATTTTTCTCCCTGGGCGGTAGTGAGAACGGTTTCCATCCAGGGATTATTGGCGAAATTGGTCATTTTCACCCGGGCGATCTCTCCGCTGACTGTGATGGGCCTGCCGATCTCCCCATAGAACTCAGGCTGGTCTCCCGCCGCTTGGGCAGGGAAAAAAGAACATCCCAGGAATGAAGTGAAAATAAGAGTCCCGAATACCATTCTTACGAACATCCCGCACCTCCGTTTTTGGCTATCACAACGGTTTTATTATAATCGATAAGAAACAGGGAGTCAATAGAATGTTAGCAGTTTGATGAAGAGGGTTTTTCAGCACCCTGTTAGTTTATGATTTTCTGGGGAGTGAATTCATTGCGCGGCACAACCGCAGTGCGGTATTTCTCGCCGCTGTTGAGTTCGATCTCCACAGCCACCCGCCGCCCGTAATCCTGGGCGAACCGCAGGTTCTTCACGTCCTTCAGGATGACCTTTTCCGCAGAACCGTCGCTGTATCTGATGCTGCTGCCGGCAAGGAATATCCGTTCGGTCAGTCCGGAACGTTTGTATTCGATAGCCGAACCGTCTTCGGCAATGGTATACGTCGTTGCGCTCGTTCCCGGACTGGATGTCCCCGCGCGCAGGATCCGTTCGAACATGGTCATGCTGGCGATATGCCCCTGCACAAAAGGCCGTTGTTTGTCCAGGAATTCTTTTTTCATCGCGTACATCTCGCTGCCGATGCTCCCGATGAAAACCACCATCAATCCCAGAAGCCCCAGCGCGATCAGGAGTTCCAGGAGTGTAACTCCGGTATTGTTTTTCATGAAATCCGTCTCCTTGGGAGGCTTATACAAAAAGGGCCCCGCTCTTTTTGTAACGCTAAAGAACAGAGCCCTTTCGTTTGATCAGTCAAGCGTATTATATCGTATCTCCTGCGTTGTTCGCGAACTGCTTTAACCAGTCGGTGCTTTTCTTCAGTAAGTCGTCTACTGCCTGTGTTGCTTCAACGTCGGTTGTGTTTGTAGCGACTGTGTCCGTGATTGCGTCGTCGGTTGTTTCTCCTTCGGTATCCGTTGTGTCCGTGGTTGCGTCCGTTGTTGTGTCGGTTGTGTCTTCTTCCGCTTCTTCTGCGGCGTTTGCCGCATCATCCAGGGCATTCTGAAGCGCATCTGTTGCGAACGCGCTGATTGCGTCCAGCGTGTCGGCATCGATGTTTGCGCTGTACAAAGCCGCCAGACTTGTCATGCGCCTGGCTGTCTGCGCTTCGTCCGTCAATTGATCGGTAGTGGGAATAGAACCGTTAAACAGGTTGAGGACTCCCAATGTTCCCCGGGATTCCCCGCTGCCTATCAGCCCTTCATGGACCGGATCAACGGCGGCGGCAACTGCTTCCATGTTGGCGAGCGTTGTTTCGTAATCGTCACCCAGCGATTCTTTCTCTTCGGGTGTAATGATGTCTACTACTTCGAACATCTGCGCTGCTTCGCCCTCATAATACAGGCCGGATTCGCTGTCGGAGGCTATTTCGTTTCCCCTGACGGTAATTTCCTTGCCTACGAGACTTTCCCAGTCGATGCTGTTCATTTCATCCGCTCCGGATTGTCCGTCCGAGTCGGCGTCATAACCGTCCGTTGCGCAAACCAGCAGATATTTTTCACTTCCGGTATCCAGCCAGTAATTACCGTATTCGTCTTTGGCGACCGTACCTGTTAAAACAGGGTCCCAATCTTCCGGGAACGGATCGTTAAAGTATTTTGTTGTTACCGTGGTGCCGTTACATTCTTCTGTGCAGTCTGCCGAAATTTCATCGCTCGATGACGCCGAGTCGGAAACCACCGTATCCTGGCGGTACATATATCTGGCTTTGGTAAGCTCGACTCCGTATATCGATTCGTGTATTTCCGGGTGCAACCCGCCGCGGTTGCCGCCTGCCCAGGTAAAATAGTCCACGGTTTTCAGGTTTCCCGAGCCGTCATAATTGAATCTTTGGACCACGAAATGTCCGTCCGGTCCTGCTTGTGGATCTGCCGCTTCGGTAGAGCCCCAGACGTAATTGTCGGTGTATTCATCTTCGCCTGTGACTACCGTGCATTTTTCGCTTCCCGCTTCTCCTTCATAATGGGCAACCAAATGCGCTGACGGGTCATATTCCCACTTTTTAGCGCCGCTGTCGTCGGATCCGATGATCAGTTTCACCGAACCGTCCTCATTCTCGATCACGGAATGTATGCCGCCTTCGTTCTCCGAAAGTGTCCTTAGCCATTCCGCGCTCAAGCCGAGATCCGCGATATTGACGGTTTTCTGTTCGCCGTCAACTTCATAGGTGATGGTGCCGTCAGCTTCGTTGTACACCGCCGGATATCCTGCGGCGGCAACGTCTTGCGTTTCGACTTCCAGCACTGTATCCGTGGTGTCTGTGTCTGTAACTTCCACGTCCTCATTAACCTGGTCGACCACATCCACAGTTTCAGTGACCTCGGTTGTGTCCGCATCTCCCGCTTCCACAGTTTCTTCATCGGCGGCAGCCTGAGCTGCTAGCTGATTAGCAGGAAAGAACCTTTTTGAATAGAAACTAGAGATGCCTGAATACGATGATTGTCCGGCAGAGGTGGTTTGTTGGGCCATTACTTCCGAGCATATGGGGAGCAATGTCAGCCCCAGTATTATCGGAAGCAAGAATAGTGTTAGTTTTTTCATATGCTCCCCCCTTAGAATTTGATGGTTGTACGGCATATGTCCCGTGCTGCTTACGGGACATATGCCGGCGTATAGTGTTAAATTGTATCTCCAAATTGATTCAGCCATGTCCGGCTTCTTTCCAATAATGCATCCACCGCGTCAGTCGCCTCTTCGTCGGTAGTATCTGTAATGGTATCGGTGGTGTCGGTTGTGGTGTCGGTTGTGGTATCGGTTGTGGTATCGGTTGTGGTGTCGGTTGTCCCAAGCGTGGCTGTCAATGTCGTGCCGTCTTCAAGAGTAACGGTAACCGTTGTTACGTCGTTCTCATCCACGGTGACGGAAGCTGTATTGAAGGTTTCCAGATCGTCCGCGGACCAGCCCAGGTCTTCGATACCGATAGTTTGTGCGTTTCCGTCGGCATCGGTATAGGCGATTGTCCCTGCGTCGGCGTCATAGGTTGCGTCGAATGTTGCATCCGTGGCTTCATTCGTTTCGTCCGTTTCATCTCCGACGTTTTCCGCTTCTTCCGCCGCCGCTTCCGCCGCCTGCAGAGCCGCTTCGAGTCCATCGGTTGCAAATTCCCGTATTGAGGCGAGCGTATCCGCATCGATGTTGTTCAGATAGAACGAAGCTAACCCCGAGTTCGAGAAACCGTTGTACAACAGGTCGGTAGTATCGGCAAAATCACCTTCCTGGGGCATCTCGCCGTTGAACATGTTGATGAATCCCAGTTCTCCGAGTTGTCCGTCTCCGGTAAGTCCTTCATTGACCGGATCGGCCCCGTCGGCTACCGCCTGCAAGTTGTCGAGCGTGGTCTGATAGTCGTCTCCCAGGGATTCTTTTTCCTCGGGAGTGATGATGTCCACGACCTCGAAGATGTCGGCTTTTTCACCGTCCTTATATACGCCGCCTTCACTGTCGGAATTAACCTGATGCCCGCGTACGGTAATTTCCTGTCCGACGAGACTTTCCCAATCCACACTGTTCATTTCATCCGCTCCGGATTTGCCGTCTTTGTCCGCGTCAAAACCGTCCACGCGCGCGGTCAAGAGATAGTTTCCGTCGCAGGTTTCCAGCCAGTAATTGCCGTACTCGTCTTTGGTGACTGTGCCGGTCAAAACCGGATCCCAATCCACCGGGAACGGATCGTTGAAGTACTTGGTCGTGACTTCTGTTCCGCAACAGTCGGTATCATCGCATTCAGCGG
Organism: Candidatus Omnitrophota bacterium; assembly: GCA_028687525.1. Classification (GTDB taxonomy): domain Bacteria; phylum Omnitrophota; class Gorgyraeia; order Gygaellales; family Profunditerraquicolaceae; genus JAQTZX01. Next base: position 12,996 of record JAQTZX010000001.1, on the reverse strand, counting down.
TGACTTCTTCATCGGACGAAGTGTCCGAGACTACCGTGTCCTGCCGGTACATATACCTGGCTTTATCCTGTCCTTGACGGTCTCCCGCTGTCCAGGTGAAGTAATCCACGGTTTCCAGACTGCCCGAGTCGTTATAGTTGAATCGCTGTACCACTTGATGGCCGTCCGGTCCTTCTCCGGGATCGGCCGCGTTGTCTGAAGCCCAGATATAATTGGCATTGTACTCTTCGTCGGAAGTTACTACCGTGCATTTTTCGCTTCCCGCTTCTCCTTCATAATGGGCAACCAAATGCGCTGACGGGTCATATTCCCACTTTTTAGCGCCGCTGTCGTCGGATCCGATGATCAGTTTCACCGAACCGTCCTCATTCTCGATCACGGAATGTATGCCGCCTTCGTTCTCCGAAAGTGTCCTTAGCCATTCCGCGCTCAAGCCGAGATCCGCGATATTGACGGTTTTCTGTTCGCCGTCAACTTCATAGGTGATGGTGCCGTCAGCTTCGTTGTACACCGCCGGATATCCTGCGGCGGCAACGTCTTGCGTTTCGACTTCCAGCACTGTATCCGTGGTGTCTGTGTCTGTAACTTCCACGTCCTCATTAACCTGGTCGACCACATCCACAGTTTCAGTGACCTCAGTTGTGCCCGCATCTCCCACTTCCACAGTTTCTTCATTAACCTGGTCGACCACGTCCACAGTTTCAATGACCTCGGTTATGTCCGCATCTCCCACTTCCACAGTTTCTTCATCGGCGGCAGCCTGAGCTGCTACCTGAGCGGTGTTGACCGCCTGCCCTACCGGAAAGAACCTCTGCGAATAAAAATTAGCAACGCCTTTATACGATGCTTTTCCGTCGGCAGCGACTTGTTGTGCTGTGGCTAATAAGGGGCACCAGATTATCGCAAGTGCAAGTATTACAACTGTGATTAAGACCCCCTTTTTCATTTTATTACCCCCCCGATTGAATAAATGTAGTGTTTGTAATGTGTACTTCCCCCCCGGGTGTTTATTCCGCGTCGTTATCAACCCAATCCCAGTCGTCCCCGCTGATGTACCATCCGGCTTTCGAATCCCACGCTGAAGTGGCCGTGTAGTTTCTCATGGTAGAGGTTGTTCCCGACAAAGTTCCATCGGTATTTTATCCGTTGGCCTGGAACTGTGTTCCGGTCGCGGTCTGGCTGAGTCCGGTGACTATGCCGTCTCCGTTTCTCTGATATGTTTTGGTTTTGGTGATATCGGAGAAGCTTCCGTCCCTGCTGTCGGAGCGCGAATGCGAAGTTTCGGACATAAGCTGCCAGCTTCCCGCTACGAGATCGTAATCATAAGTCGTGGTTTCCGTGAACGTGGAAGTTTCTTCTCCGTCGGGACCGAAATTAGTTCCGGTGGTCACTGATCGGGTGCGTAAAGCCTGCCCGTTCCTGATCTCATAGGTTTCCGTGGTGTCGGATTCAAACGTCCCCAGGTCTTCCATCTCACCATCTTCATTCGGGGCGCGGCCTCTGTCTCCGGTTGTGTGCGCTGTTCCCGACGCACCCGCTAATTGGCCGTTGGCGTTATAGGTGTAGGTGGTATCCCCTTCTGTGTGCGAGTTGGCCCCGTCGTCGGAGGCGGTGTCGGATTCAAGATGAGAAGAAACTACTTTCAGGCTTCCGCCCGTCGACTCGAGCTGATTGGTGGTTTCGGTCACGGTTACCTGCCGTTGTCCCTCATCGTTGGTTGAAATCGTGGTTGTGAGAAGTCTTTGTGTCCCGCTTACCGCTACGCCAAAGGCGTTGTAGGTGTACGATTCATGCATGTTCGTGGTTTGTGTAGTAGTGACTGCCGCGTTTTGGGCGAATACGCATGCTGTCCCGAGTAAAAACAAACACACCGTTAATAATGCTAATCTTTTCATTTTTTTCACCCCCTTCCCAGATTTTCCAATGTTCGAAAAACGTAAAGATGTTTTCATTTCTCCCCCCTTTTTGTTTATTCGTAATGCTTGATTTCTGTAAATCCATCCCGTAAGGCTTTTCCCTGGATTACAACATAACTGACAGCAAGATCGCTGGTGTACGGAAATACCCAGTCTCCGCGTTCCGTGCGGAATTCCCATCCCGTGCGTGATCCCATGCCTTTAGCGTCTTGCAGGTTGCCGAGGAAGTCATAGATGTAGGTGGTGGCGATACGGGTGGTTTCTATATGCGTTTTGGCGCGGTCGAGGTAGGTATACCAGAGCGTGGAATATTCATCGGTGCTCAATTGTCTCTGCATGTTGTTGACCAGTCCGTTTTTATAGGAAACCCTGGAATCCTCGACCTTGAACATGTATCCGTCGTCGGAATTTGTGTAGTAAATGCGGGAGTCTACGTTTGAAAACATGGGTTTGCCGAAAAGTATCTCGTAAGAAAGCCGGGAATTGCCGGAGTAGTAATTCCCGTCTTTAAGTGTAGAGGTGATATCGCCGGCATCCACGGATACTTTCTCCTGCGTATCTTGATCGATGTAGAAATATGTGTAATTTCCATTTTCGTCCTCTTGCCTGGTGACGATGCGGCCGGTTTTATCCTTGAATTCGAACCATTGCGCTTCCTGTCCGTTGAACTCGCTGTACCCGCAGGCGTTGTAGATATTGTTGTTGATATCATAGGAATAGTCGTTTACGGTTAATTCCGTTCTCTTGGAGCCGTCGGGATTTTCAACGATCGACAATATCTTTGTTCCCGCGAGCCTGTCGGCATCCGGTTCAAGGTCTTTATAGATGTGGTCGACGGCTTTGTAGGTCAGTGCCGCTTCGACCGTGGTTTTGGATTGTGTCCCGTCGACGAGAGTTTTGGTGGTTTCTTCGTAATAGCCGGTAACCTGATCTTTGTCGTTATACGCGGTTTCCGTTCTTACGGAAGTATACCAGAGATTGTCCGTTCCGTATCCCTCTTCAAGGTATGAATAGGCTTGCCGGGGATCGTTGTTTTTATATTGGATGTTCGAGCGGGAGAAAGAGACGGTGCCGTATATCGCGTCGGCAATATATTCGGAAAACGCCCGCAGAAGTTTGCCTTCGTAGTATCCCGCTTTCCATTCGGTTGTTTTTTTGTTCCCGGCCGGATCGTATTCAACCACGGTGTATTCGCTGAAATGTTTATTTGCCGCGGTATCATCGGAACCGTAGAATATTGAGTCGGCGGTATATTTGCCGCTCCAGAACATGCGGCTGATATTGCCCAGATTGTCTTTTATTGTTGCGTCATAGTTCGTCAACAGCCGCCCGTCGTTATACTTCATGTTGAAGGTGTTTTTGCGGCTGACATTGCCGAACTCGTCAAGCACCCGTTCGTTTAATATGGTAGTGGGAAGCCCGTCCGTAAAGAAGGTGGTTTTCCCGTCGGAATTTTTGACATAGTTGAATTCGCCGGTGGCGGCGGCATTTTCTCTGCCTTTTTGGATGTTTGATTGTATGTCGTAATTGAGCTTATCGGCCTGATATTTTAAATTGGCTTTATCGTTTAAAATAGCGCTGTTGGCTTGAGGGGTGGCTTGATTCGCGTAGTTTAAGACTTCTTCGATCTGTTTTCTCTTGCTTACCCGTTCTTCCTGTCTCCGCGTCAGCTGGACAAAGCGGTCGATATAGTAACCATATTGGATTTTTCCGTCAAGATATGGCCTGTAACCCGGACCGGAATATCCCATAGGGAAGTCTTCAGCCAAGACCGAAGCAGATAGTGGAGAGATAAGGGTTGTTATGGTTAGAATTATTACGGCTATGGTATTCTTTTTTTCGAAGGTTTTCATAAGCAACCTTTTATTTTGGTTTACAGTGATTAAAAAAAAGCCAAATCGCTTTATCAATCCCTGATTTTACGCTGGGATTGTTTCGGTAACCCGGCCATCGACTTAGGCGATAGCTGTTGAACCATCAAAATAGTGATAGTTTGCAGCTAAAACCTAATTTCTCGTTCGATCCGTGGCTTTCCGCCCCCACCTTACAGTGAGTTAGGCTTTGTCGAAGCGATAAAAAGTTTTAAAAAGAACTTAAAAGATAACAAAAAAACTAATTTAAGATACAAACGGACGCGATAGTATGCTTAGATTGAATAATTTCTCAAGGTAAGTACCCTTATCGATCCGTGGCTTGCCATTCTACCGTTGCGGCAGTGCTGGCTTAATCTAAAAGGATAAAATTTAAAAAAGTATTTAATTACACATAAAATATACCCTATGGCGGCGATTTTTACAAGATTAAATATCAAGCTTTTGTTTGTGTTAACGGGGGGATTATTCTGTAAGGTTGATTCGTGAAACGCCTTTACAACAGGTTGATACAATAATAATAGGAAAGAAAAAGGGGACAATTCAAAAAAAGGGGACGGTTCAGCAAAAAAAGGGGACGGTTCTATTTTTTATGACAAGGTAAACTTACTAATAAAAAATAGAACCGTCCCCTTTTTTTAGAACCGTCCCCCTTTTTTTATAATTTTATTCCATAACCCGTTGATTTTTTGAGGTTGGCAATAGCAATATAATACCCAGCCATGGCCTGAACATATTTACTCTGGGCGTCGGAAAGGCTGAATATGGCCTCCATAGCGCTGGATAGGCTGGTTTCTCCGGTCAATGCACGAACCTTTATTACTTCAGCTTCATTTATCCGGTATTTCATTTCGGTATCCGCTGAATTTAACTGCAGGACGGCTTTTTGGTAATTGAGAAAAGAATCTTGGACTTCAAAAGCTACGGTTTTGGCGCTTTCGTTCATATCACTCATAGCCCGGTAGAGATCAACCTCGGTTTTCATTTTATCGGAAAGCCGTTTAAGATTGTCTAATATGCTGAATTCCGCGTTTAATGAGTTTAATTTCGTAGGCGAGGTTTGCCCAAAGCGCGGCTGGCTTTCTGTGGTACTTGCTGAGGCGCTTAAGCTGCTGCCTCCAAATGGTTTAGTAGCTTTGAATCCGGCATACCAGTTGTCGGACTCTTTCATCTTTTCGGTTTTATAGGCACCGGCATAGTGCCCGTAAGAACTTTCAAAATTAACCGCGATCTTTTCTTTGTCTTGTTCGATCTTCTGCCCGTAATCGTTGAATTTTACCAGCAGCTCGCTCATGTATATTTCAGGCCTGTTTATCAGGGCGGCGCGTAAGCAGGTATCCATTTGTAGTTCAAGCGGTTTCGCCTCCAGGAATTGAGCGGTTATCTTAGGTACCCCTTTAGTGTTTAAGACTTGTCTTAGGGTTGTTTCCGCCATATACAAATCCTGCTTAATGGTTTTTAAATGGAATTGCAATTGTTCAAACCAGGATCTTGAGCTGTTCATTTCAAGAGGGATGATCATGTCCACAGAGCTTAATTTTTCGATCTTTTGCAAAAGGTCCGCGGCGGCTACAATAAGGGATTCTTTTTCTCTGATGTGCATCCGGGCGGCAATAAGGTTGTAATAGGCGGTTTCCGTTTTTTGGATAATATCCAGCTTTAAGCGGTCGTAGTTTCTCTTGGTAATTTCATAATTTACCTTTGCCTGTTGAATAGAATCCCGAAGAACTCCTCCGTGAAAAATGGGCTGGTCAAGCTGGAGTTTGGTCTCCCGTTCCGTATACCCGACTTTGTAAGTTTCTCCATCTCCGATATAGGCGCTGATTTTCATGCCCGGGAACAGATTGCGCTGGGCCTCTGATATTTTGAGCTTTGCAAGTTCTACTTCGGCCTGAGCGACTTTTGCGGGTTGATTGTTTTTGAGGGCTATGTCTATTAGTTTCTCCAGTTCCTCTGTCATGGGAATGGGGATCGCGAGGCCGCTGTCAAAGTTTTCATTTATCTCGGCTTCTGTTTTTTCCTGATAGGATGTATCAGAAATTGCTAATTTACCAGGGGGGATAAGCGGCGACGGTATTTTTTTTACCGATGGATCCAATGATTGGGTAAGCGGCATGTGTGGTATTTTGTTGTTTTTTTCCGCTTGTTTAGGGTCAATCATCGGATCGTAATTTCCCAAAGTTAAGCTTGGTGTCCGCAAAGATTTTTTGTAATTGACCGGGATAACCACTTCAAAATCGCTCTTTCCGGTGAAGGCTTCAGGGAAGGGGTAGGGGCTGGCATCTTTAATAGCCATCATGGCAGCTGCATCAAGAAGGGGGTAGCCTGATGATTCAGCGATTTCCATGGCTTTCACTCGGCCATCGTCAGCAATTGTGAATTTTACTTTAACTACCCCTTCCCAGCCTTTTTCTCTTGCTTCGGGAGGATAAATGCTGTAGGAATTAATCTTTTGTTGAATAAAACCGACATATTCCGGATCAGCTAAGGGCACAGTAGCCGCAATAGATGAATCCGGTAATAAAACAGGAAGGAAAAAAAAGAGACAAAAATAAATGAAAAATTTTACCTGCGCTCTGCCGTTTTTCGGCATATTTTCCCCTTGATACGGTTAATCAATTAACAAAACAAAGCATATCACAAAAGAAAAGGTTTGTCAAGGGTATTTGATACGGTATGATACGGTAGTAATATTGAAAAATTGGTATATTACAAAATAAAATTTTCTTTTTGAAACCGGTTAACAAAATAAAAATTTTTATTCGTTCGAGGTTGACGTTAGGTAATTAATATGATATATTTTTTCTATGCGCTGCAAAATATGTCAGAATGAATTTGTTCCTGATAAATATCATCCTAATCAACAGTCTTGTTCTTCTCCGAAATGCCAAAAAGAGCGGCAGCTTCAGAATGAGCGGATCTGGAGATCGAGGAACCCTAATTATTTCAAATGTTTGGGGCAGGAAAGCGCTTGGAAAGAAAGCAGGTACCGTTATAACAAATTGTGGCGGGTTACACACAAAGACTACTTAAGGAATTATGAAGATTCCCACCGGCAGCAACGCAAGGAGTATATGCGTGAATACATGCGTAGGTATAGAGGAGCTAAGATTGTTGAACAAGCGGTGTGATTTTGCGCGAAATATGTTAACAGAGACAAAACTCGGTTTTAAAAGCTTGACAATTAATTATATAATATATATACTTTACATGGAATGAAGTGTAAAAATTTAACGGGTAAAACCGATTTTTTTTAAGGTTTATTATTAAAAAGTTTAAGAAAGCTTTGTAAGTCTCTTTAACCGAAAAAGGCAAATCCGCTGTAAAGCGGAGGCGCAAAGCCACGGGTCCTACGAGAAATTGGGACAATAAATTTTTGGTTATATTTATTGTTTGGGATAGCCGGGTTACCGAAAGAAAGGTAGTCCGGTTTTTTTATTTTATGGGTATGTAGCTTAAGAGAAAAACAATTTAAGTTATATACTCAAAATTATCCCCACGAAGGGCAGGGGTTAAAAGACACTAATATGAATAATTGGAGAGAGAAACTCTGGTTGAAATTTGTAGCCGTGACTCTGTGTGGGGTATTTCTGTTTACGGAAGTAACCTGGGCAGCAAGAGCGGATATAACCGTATCATTACCTCATGATACGGTTCCTGCAACTCGAAATCAGATTCCTCAAGCAGAGATCAGTAATTTTATCTCCGATATTTTACATGATTTGACCTCTTTTTTAGTTCCTTCCGCATATGCGGCACAAAAAGATCCGTATTCAGTAATGGAGAGCAGTAAAAAAGACTCGAGTGGTTTTGTTTCCATTCGAGGTTGGAAAAAGCTATTTGAAAGTGAGATGGTTAAAACCGTATCAAATGATGATTCTGATTTAACCGCCGCAAAGATTTCCGCTGATGTTTCTACCGATAAAGTGGCTGATACGGTTAGTGATACGGTTAAAAATAGCCAAGCTGAAGATTCTCAACCTTTATCATGGAATAAGCAAACTCTTAGTGCGCAAAATTTGTTTAGTAATCAAAATGACGCAAAATTTATTTCTTCGGGAAGCAGCAATGTTGTTAGTAGTATAATAAGTACGTTATTTAAAAATAGTGCGGTGGTTGAAAATTTTAACGCTTCTATTTCTACAGGAGGAAGTGATCAGAAAAGCTTCAGCAATGTCGCCGATACAGTTGATGTAAACCCTTTTGAAAGCAGCGGCCAAACGGTATTTGCCCAAAATAATGTGGTAAGTTCAGTTGTCCCGCAAATTAATACCGACGGCAGTAACGGCTCCAACACGGTTTTAAATAAAGGAACACCGATTCAGGCAAGCGCAGATGTAGATGTAAACGATAATAGCAATAATAATGGCAGTGGGACGGTAGTTGTTCCTTCAAAAGCCGTAAAAACAGTTCAATCGAACACTAAGTTAACGTCCCAGTCTGATAAACTCCGAACGGGATCTTTAAACTCGGGATCTGCGGTTGTCGCTTCGACGACTGACCCGGAAGCAGCCACAACCAAAGTTGAAAGCGTGAAGAATCCCGCTTCGGTTAAAATACAGATTAGTGACAGCAAAGGAAATGTTACGGTTAACGGTCAGACGGTAACAACGACAGATTCTAAAACCACCTCAAACAATATTCAGGTTAAACTTGATAATAATTCCCAGGAAACAGTAAACCCCAGTGTTGTTATAGATAATAAGGGGGGGATTGGTAACAACATCCAGGTTTTAAGCAATCAGGCGGAAGTGCCTGCCCAGGCGGCAACCGGAGTGGAGAATCGAAGTGATTCTCAAGGTAAAGCCGCGGCAGAGTCACAAGTTACGCAGGCTCATACCGGCAGTGTGATTAGGGTTGAAGGGGTAGATTCCCGGACAAGCCAGGCAATTACAGCGGGCAGTATTAATAAGGATACGGATATTCAGACGTTGAAATCTTATAGCGAAACCGGTGCTCAGGATGCTGTTTCGCAGAAAAGCGGCGAGTCGTATAGTTTCGTGCGCTATATTAAGATGCCCGAGTTAAACGGAGCAGTAATTCCGGGTGGATATCGTCAGCCTGCAGAAACAAGTACCGGCAACACATACAACAGCGGGAGTTATAATAATAAGACCCAGAATGATAATGTCGGCGTACTATCAGATATTGAGAATACAAATATAAAAGAGAGTTATTCTATAATAGAGAATACCGATGATAAGATAGAGAATCTATGGAAGACTCAGCCCCCAACCGGTCCTCCAAAGGCATCAACGGAAAGAAAACCCTCTTTCTGTTGTCCTTCCAAAGATCAAACCGTATCATCGAATGCAGCAATAACCGTATCAAGCTCAAAAGTAACAAGCAACCAAGCAACATCAAAGCTTTCCGATTCTAATCAAACTCCTAATAGAATCCATAACGATTATTTTAGTCAGCCTATTCGCGGGCCTGGAACAGAAGAAGCTAATTGCGCCGCCCAAGCTTTATCCTCTTATTTAGGCATATCTAACGAAGAAGCAGTATCTCTCCTCAAACAGTACTCAAGATTAAATACCTCAAACGGCAAATATGAAACCTCAATGTATGGGTTACAGCAGGTAACCGGAACCTATGCAAGAGAAATGAGCGTTTCTGACCTCAACAGCCTCCGGGATAACGCGATTATTTATGTGGAAACCGCCGACGGTACGGGCCATTATGTAACCTATGATGCCGAGACCGGCACGATCATGGATAACGGCGAATCTTTGTCCAGGGATGAGTTTAAGTCTAAATATGATTTAACCGATGATACGGTTGTAAAGGCTTTGGTTGGAGAAGCGGACAAGTCCATGGGAAGTGAAATATCCGAAGATATATTAAGGAATATCTGGGGTTCAGAGAGTTGGGGTGACATGGCTTCGGCGTCAGCCGGAGACGGCGGTTCTATGGGCGGGGTAAGCTGGGGTACTGCGGTTACCAGCGGTGATTCCGGCAGCAGTGCTTCCGAGACAAGCAATACTTCTACGGCTGGCAGCGGGGATTCCTCCAGCAGCGGAGATGCATATTACGGCGGCGACGGTACCATGTATAGCGACGGCTATTGGGATTCAGGGGATACTTATTCTGCAGAGCCCGCAAGTGTTTCTTCAAGCCCGGCCGTAAGCATTCCGACGACATCCGATTGGCTTCCCGATTATACAAGTATGACGGCGCCTTCTTTTACATATACATACACGCCGCCTTCTCCCGCGAATATTTTTGATTGTACTGTGTATGATAGTTTTTCTTACAATCCGTCATCATTATCGATCCTCGGAGGGAGCGCATTTATAAGCCCCGTGGCTTTAGGCTCCCTCTCCCCCATTTCAGATCCCGGCATGAGTGGTAATGAAATAAGCTGGAACAGCTACAAAAATTATGTCCCGGGCGCCAGTTTGTCTTCAGTAGATACTGTTCTGCCGGATAGTGCCGAATCTTTCAATAACGCAATGGCTTTTGATTCTAAGTTTTTAGGTGTGGACCCTGCTCATATGACTGTTCTTAATCTTGAAGCAGGTGAGATGGATTTCGGCATGGCCGTGGATCCTACTAGTCACGACATAGTTATAACCGATACTTTCGCCCAGAATGCGACCTATGGAGATATCGTATACGGCTTAGGCCATGAATTAGGTGCATTGAACGGCGGTAATCATTATGAAAATCTGGCAAGCGGCATTAATTGTTTGGTTGCCGGAAGCGGCGAGGAGACTGCAATTGAAGATGATGAATCACGGGCGGCCAGCTGTTCACAAAAAATCACGGAAATGGTGGAAGACGAAGAAATCTATGACACGCTTGAGCGGGGAGTGAAAGAGAGGACGGTGTCAAAGGAAGATGTCGGAGCCAATAGCGCCATTTACGATCTGGGATCTTGCATTCTGGTATATGCCAAGAGCGGAAAGGACGTTTCAGTAACTGACCGGGAGTTCGACAAGCCCGTTACTGCGGTTGTAGAAAACGGAAGCAAGTTGTCGTTCGGCGTTTGGACTCCGGAAGAAGGATCTCACGCCGGGGTTACTTTTAATGAAGATTTGTATGTTTATAACAACGGCGCTTTTAAATGCCGCGATTGCAATTTCCTGGGTGAAAATCTGTATCGTTTGAACGGGGTGGATTTTCTCGATTCCGATATTAAGGATAGTAATATCGGGGTCAAGAATATGTTTCTGATAACTGACTGGTACGGTCTTTCCGAGGAAGAACAGGCTGATCGTATCGGTAAGAACGATATAGTCTGGTTTAACAATTTTGTGCGTTCCGAGGAAGATCCTACGGAGGTATTCGTTGTAGGATTGGGCAATATTGCCAATGTATGTTTGCCTATCCACTATAACGGTAACGAGAACCGGCAGGATAATCTGGGCACATTCCAGATAACTTTGATTGGTGTTGAAAGCGCGGGCGTCGGCCATAACGGGCAGGAGGGTAACGGCGAAGGCACGGGAATAACGCTGAGAGACACAACAGATACCTACGTGGGAGAAAACAGGGTTGAGAATTTCAAAACGGCTATTGCTCTGGTCGATTCCGATGGTAACGATATTACCGGTAATTCTATTTCGGAATCCGAAAACGGCATTTCTCTTACCGGGTCTTCGGATAACATCATTGAGGCCAATAAACTGGCCGGAAGCGGGGATGCGGCCGGAATTTATATGGATGAGGAATCGACGGATAATAGAATCGTAAATAATGAATTCTCGGGGTATACCGGGTTTTCTATAATAGATGAAGGACAGGATAATACGATTACCAAAAATGAGATTTCTGGAGGGCAGGGTATTTACACGCTTGGTAAGAGTGATATCGAAGGAAACAAACTCACGGAATTGTCCGGAGAGGGAGATGTTGGTATTAATGTGAATGGTGTTTTGGTAGGTAAAATCAATGGGAATTATATTTCCGGCAAGAGCGTCCAAGGAGATGTGGGGATCAATCTTTATGCGGGAGCGGGTGATGGCGCTGAGTTGGTGGGGAATACCGTAGATAAAAGCAGGAGTGAACAGGGCGATATAAGCGCGGTTAATTTCAAGAACGGGAATATATCCGGCAAGGTCGTCATAGAAGGTAATGTTGTGACGAACAGCGTGAGCGAGAAGGGTGAAGTTGAAGCGGTTAATTTCGATGAAGGCGTGACATTCCAGGGATTGGATTCCCTGATCATTAAAGATAATGCGGTTGAGGACAGCAAAGCGGTGGAAGGGAGTATATACGCGGTTAATCTGAACGGCGCGGATATCGAAGGCAAGACCGTGGTTATAGAAGGCAATCAGGTTATAAACAGCGCCAGCGGTAGAGGGGATATCATTGCGGTAAATGCGGAAAATGCGATTATCAAAGGTACGGAAGTGGTTAGCATAAAAGATAATTCCGTGAACGGTAATGATGCTCTTGAGGGTAATGTTTATGCGGTTAATCTGAAGGATGCAGATATCGATGGTAAGATTGTTACAATTGAGGGGAATAAAGTAAACGATAGTGTCAGCGGCCAAGGTGATATCATGGCAGTAAACGCTGCGGGCGCAAAAATTAATGCCGTTGAAGTAGTTTCTATCAAGGATAATACCGTTGACGAAAGTACCACGCTGGTAGGAAATGTAAAGGCGGTTGATGTGAATGCGGCTCAGATAAATGGAAAGGCGATAGTAATAGAAGGCAACAAAGTAAGTAATAGTTTCAGCGGCAATGGTGATATCATGGGGGTTGACAGTAAGAACGCGGAACTGAACGGTGAGGAAACTGTTATAATCCGGGGTAATACGGTTGAGGTCAGCGGTACAGAAAAAGGCAACGTGATAGGAGTGGACTTGACCGGCGTAGATTTGGACGGCAAAACCGTTATTATAGAAAATAACAAGGTAATTGATGGTGTCACTTTGAGTGGTACTATCGTGGGTGTGAATGCTGAAAAGGCGATTATTGCCGGCGACACCGTGGTTATTAAGGATAATACCGTTTCCGGGAGCGCAACTCAGGAAGGCAATATAATGGGAGTCAACCTGGCTTCCGCACAGATTGGCGGTAAGACCGTGACCATAGAGGCGAATAAGGTTACCGATAGCTACAGCGGAAAAGGGAACATTATAGGAATGAACGCTGAAGGGGCGAAGATTGAAGGTACGGAATAGGTGACCATTCAGGACAATACGGTAGAGAACAGCGCAACCGTAGCTGGGAATATATACGGAGCGAATCTGAAG